>CAZQLI010000072.1:0-9092 GCA_964594145.1 uncultured Sphingomonas sp.
GCCAGATGGCATCGGCGCGGCTCGAGCGGACGACGGTCGAGCTCGGCGATGGCCCGGGCCGGGCAGTCCTGCGGGCTACCGGGCAGGTCGTCCTCTTCCCGGGCTTCATGGCGCTCTACGACGAGGGCCGCGACGACCCGCAGGACGAGGAAGCAGCGCGCATGCCGCAGCTTCGTCCCGGCGATGCACCGGTGAAGACCGCGGTCAATTCGACCCAGCATTTCACCCAGCCGCCGCCACGCTATTCGGAGGCGAGCCTCGTCAAGCGGCTGGAAGAACTTGGGATCGGCCGACCCTCGACCTACGCCGCGACGCTCCAGACCCTGAAGGACCGCGAATATGTGCGGCTCGAAAAGGGTCGCTTCCTTCCCGAGGAAAGCGGGCGGCTGGTGACGGCATTCCTCGAGAGGTTTTTCGAGCGCTACGTCAGCTTCGACTATACCGCAGAGCTCGAAGAGGAGCTCGACGACGTCTCGGGCGGTCGCCTCGACTGGCAGAAGCTGCTCGACGACTTCTGGCGTGACTTCAAGCCCAAGGCCGGCGAAGTCATGGAGCAGAAGCCCTCGGACGTTACCGCGGCACTCGACGATTTCCTGTCCCCGTGGCTTTTCCCGCAAAAGGAAGACGGGAGCGACCCGCGCCTCTGCCCGCTCTGCGGAAATGGCAGGCTCGGGCTGAGGGGTGGCCGGTTCGGCGCCTTCGTCGCCTGCTCCAACTATCCCGAGTGCAAATATACCCGCCGCTTTGGCCAGGGCGAGGAGGCGGCCAGCGAGGGACCGGCCGAGATAGGAAACGGCATCGTCCTCAAGAGCGGCCGCTTCGGGCCCTACCTTGAACGCGACGGCGTTCGAGCCTCGCTCCCGAAAGATGTCCCGCAGGACGGCCTGACAACGGAGATGGCCGAGCGGCTGCTATCGCTTCCAAGGGAAATCGGCCTCCACCCCGAAACCGGAAAGCCGATCATCGCCTCGATCGGGCGCTACGGTCCCTACCTGCAGCATGACGGGAAATATGCCCGGCTGGGTTCGACCGCCGAGGTCTTCGATACCGGCATGAACGCGGCGGTGGTCAAGCTTGCCGAGGCCGCGAGCGGCGGCCGGTCGCGGGGCTCGCGCGAGCCTCTTGCCATGCTCGGCCGGCACCCGGAGACGGACAAGGAAATCAAGGTGATGGAGGGCCGGTTCGGTCCCTATGTCAGCGACGGCGCCGTCCATGCGACCCTGCCGAAGAGCGCCGACCCGACGTCGGTTACCCTTGAAGACGCAATAGCGCTCATCGATGCCAAGGCCGCGAAGGGCCCGGTCAAGGGAAAGCGCAAGGCACCTGCAAGGAAGAAGAAGGCGCCCGCCAGGAAGTCGAAGGCCTAGGGTCTTCCGCAGGCGCGGCACTTCGGATCGGCGACGATCCTCATCTGCCGCCAGGAGAGCCCCAGCCCGTCGAACAGGTGCAGCTTTCCTGAAACGTCCGGCGCGATACCGACGATCGCGCGGATGGCCATGAGGCCTGCGAAATTGCCGACGATTGCCGGGAGCGCTCCGAGGACCCCGAGCTCGGCGCAGGTGTCGCAATCGTCCGAATCAAACGCGTCGCCGACGAAGCAGCGGTAGCAGGGCTTCGCCCGAAACAGGGCCACCTGGCCCTGGAACTGCTGCGCCGCGGCCGAGAGGAGCGGGATGCCAAGCTCGACTGCCGCGTCGCTTACCGTCAGCCGCGTTGCGAAATTGTCGGTCCCGTCGATGATGAGGTCGTGGCCCTTCAGTATCTCGGCGGCGTTCGAGCGGTCGATGCGGGCCCGTACCGCCTGGACCTCGACGTGCGGGTTGCGCGAATGCACGTAGCGTGCCGCTAGCTCGGCCTTGGTCCCGCCGACATCGCCGGTCTCGAACAGTGGCTGACGCTGGAGGTTGCTGAGCTCGACCTCGTCGTGGTCGACGATCGACAATTGGCCGACGCCCGCGCCGACCAGCGCTGGAATTGCGCCGCTTCCAATGCCGCCGGCACCGATGACGGCGATCTTCGCCGCCTTGATTCTCAGCTGGCCGGCGCCGCCGACCTGCGGAAGCACGATGTGCCTCGCATAGCGGTCCAGCTCTTCGTCAGAGAGAGCCATGGCCACCGGTCGAGCCGAACCCTCCAGCGCCCCTGGCCGTCTCGCAAAGCTCCTCTACCTCGTCCCATTCGGCATGGGTGACGGCTGCCGGGACCAGCTGGGCAATCCTCTCGCCGCGGCGGATCGGGAAGGCCTGGCCTCCATGGTTGATCATGATGATCTTGAGTTCGCCGCGATAGTCGCTGTCGATCGTGCCCGGGGTGTTCGGCACGGTGATGCCATGCTTCAGCGCGAGGCCCGAGCGCGGGCGGACCTGGATTTCATAACCCTGCGGAATCGCGACCTTGAAGCCGGTGGCGACCGCGTGGCGCTGGCCGGGCATCAGGTCGAGGTCCTCGGCCGCGACCACGTCCATGCCGGCCGCTCCTTCTGTCGCATATTCCGGAAGGGGCAGGCCCTCGCCATGGGGCAGGCGGGTCAGGCGAATTCGAATGGCCATTTTAAGTTCGTTTCCTCAGGATTGCAGCTCTTTGGCGATGCGTTCGACCAGGTGGCGGGCGACGTCTTCCTTGATCGCCTCCGGCCAGTCCTCCACGTCGTCGCGGGTTACCAGGTGAACCTGGTTGCGGCTTCCGCCCATGACGTCGCCCGAGACATCGTTGGCGACGATCCAGTCGGCCTTCTTGGCGGCGAGCTTGGTCTTGGCATTGGTAACCACATCGTGGGTTTCCGCGGCAAAGCCGATGAGCAGGCCGGGGCGTGAAGGGTGGTCCCCGAGCATCGCGAGGATGTCGGGATTCGGGGAGAAATCGAGCCTTGGCGGCCCGTCCGCCTTCTTGAGCTTCGAGCTGGCGGGCTCGACCTTCCAGTCCGCGACAGCGGCGACCAGGATGGCAACATCGGCGGGGAGCGATTGTTCGACGGCGTCGGCCATCTGCTGCGCGGTCTCGACATCGATCCTGGCAACGCCGCCGGGAGTTGGCAGGCTCACCGGGCCGGCGACAAGCGTTACCCGTGCGCCGGCATTGGCTGCTGCAGCTGCAATCGCAAAGCCCTGCCTTCCCGATGACCGGTTGGCAATGACCCGGACCGGGTCGATCGGCTCGTGGGTCGGGCCGGCGGTGACGAGAACGTGCCGTCCTGCAAGCGGCCCCGGTTCGGAAGCCTCGATGCCACCGGCTTGGCCGAGCAGCGGCCTGATGCGCTGGTAAATGTCCGACGGCTCGGGCAACCGGCCCGGCCCGAACTCGCCGCAGGCCATCGGCCCCTCGTCAGGCTCCAGGACGGTAATCCCGTCGGCCCTCAGCTGGGCAATGTTTCGCCTGGTCGCCGAATGCTCCCACATCCTGACGTTCATCGCCGGCGCGATGACGACCGGTTTGTCGGTTGCAAGGAGGAGGGTCGTTGCAAGGTCGTCTGCATGGCCCCCGGCCATCCGCGCGACGAGATCTGCGGTCGCCGGGCAGACCAGCACCAGGTCCGCCGCGCGGCTGAGCTGGATATGGCCCATCTCCGTCTCGTCCTTGAGGTCCCAGAGCGAGGTGTAGACCGGGCTCTCGGCCAGGGCGGCGAGGCTCATCGGTGTCACGAAGTGGGAACCGCCCTCGGTGAGGACCGGCGTTACGGAATGACCTTCCTTGCGCAGGAGGCGGACCAGTTCGGCGGCCTTGTAGGCGGCGATCCCTCCGCCGACGATAAGCAGGATGCGGCTCATGACGCCCGATATGGAGCCCCGCTGGCCCAGTCCGCAAGGGCCGCCACTGCTAGCCGACCAACCACCAGGTCAATGTCGCGGCGGCAAGCGCGGAGAGAAGCGCGATGCCAAGCGGCGCCATCCAGCTCTTCTGCTCGATCAGGGCAACGTCGGCGAGCGGCGGCGGGGGCGGTGCACCTCCGGGCGATGGATAGCTCGCGTCGATCTTTCGCAGGATCGAGGGGATGAGCTTCAGTGCCCTTACCGTGTCGACGATGCGGTCGGCATAATAGGCCTCCGGCCCGAGCTCGGTCCGAATCCAGTCCCGCAGGAACGGCTCGGCCGTCTCCCACATGTTGATGTCCGGGTCGAGCGCGGTCGCGACGCCCTCCTCCATGACCATCGTCTTCTGCAGCAGCAGGAGATGCGGCTGGGTGGGCATGTCGAAGTCGCGGGTAATGGAGAATAGCCCCTCGAGCATTCGCCCGATGCTGATTTCCTTCACTGGGAGGCCGCGGATGGGTTCGCCGACAGCGCGAAGGGCCGTCGCGAATTCGGCGACGTCGTGGTGCGAGGGGACATATTGCGCTTCGAAATGGATCTCCGCGACGCGAAGATAATTGCCGGTGATGAGCCCGTAGAGAATCTCGGCGAGCCACAGCCGTGCCTGCCGGTCGATCCGGCCCATGATCCCGAAGTCCACCGCGGCGACGCGGCCATCCTCCAGTGCGAAGAGATTGCCCTGGTGGAGGTCGGCGTGAAAATAGCCATCGACCACGGCCTGGCGGAGAAAGGCGCGGACGAGGATCGCCGCGAGCTCTTTCGGGTCATGGCCCGCGGCGATGAGCTCGTCTCTCTTCGAGAGCTTGATTCCATCGAGCCACTCGAGGGTGAGAACGCGCCTCGCCGTTCGGCGCCAGTCGATTTCCGGGACGTGGAAACCCGGCTCGGCGACCATGTTTTCCTTCAGCTCGGAGGCGGACGCTGCTTCCCGCTGGAGATCGAGCTCGCGGCGGACCCACTGCTTGAAATAGGCGACGACCATCCTTGGCCGAAGCCGTTCGGCTTCGCCGCCGAGCAGCTCGACATGGGCAGCGGCCCATTCATAGGTCTCGATCGCCCGGGCGAACTCCTCCTCGACTCCCGGGCGCAGCACCTTGACCGCGACCTCGCGTCCCTCGGTCGTGACCGCGTGGTGGACCTGCGCAATGGAGGCCGCGCCGATCGGCTCTTCGTCGAACTGGCTGAATAGGCTTTCGAGCGGCGCCTCGAGGGCCTTTTCGACGGCAGCACGAATTGCCGGAAAGGGTGCCGGCGGAAGCGAATCCGTCAGCTGCAGCAGATTTTCCGCGGCCTCGGGCCCGACGAGGTCGGGCCTTGTCGAAAGCGCCTGGCCGAGCTTGATTGCCGCCGGGCCGATCTCCTGGAGTGCAGCGGCATAGTCCGGAGTGTCCGGCACCCTCGCACCGATCCTCGCGATGCGGCAAAGCCGCCGGACGTCGGGAGGAGTGAGCGGGTCGCGCTCGATCCCCTGGAGCGCGCCGTGGCGAGCAAGGGTCCTGCCCCATTTCAGCAGGCGCCAGAGATGAGTGACTGCGGCGGTCAAATCTTCCAGCCACCATGGATTGCGACCAGGCCGCCGAGGATCGGCTCGACGCTCGTCGACTTGAACCCGGCCTCACCGATCATTGCGCGGAATTCTTCCATTTTCGGAAAGCGCCGGATGGATTCGACGAGGTAGCGATAGCTTGCCTCGTCGCGTGCCACGACCTTGCCGATGCGCGGGATGAGATGGGTGGAATAACGATCGTAAATCTCGCCGAAACCTGGCCATTCGCTGGTCGAGAACTCGAGGCAGTAAAAGCGCCCACCGCGCTTCAGTACGCGGTGCGCCTCGCGAAGCGCGGCGGGAATATCGGTCACGTTACGGATGCCGAAGGCGATCGTGTAGGCATCGAAGACGCCGTCGGCGAAGCTCAGCTTCTCGGCATTTTCGACCTTCCAGTCGAGCCCGTCGATGCCACGCTTGGCTGCTCGTTCCTTTCCGACGGAAAGCATGTCGGCATTGATGTCGCCGACCATTACCCTGGCCCCCTTCGAGGCCATCCTGAAGGCGATGTCCCCGGTGCCGCCTGCCATGTCGAGAACATGCTCGCCGCGCCGCGGCTTTATTTTGGCGACGAAGCGATCCTTCCACAGCCGGTGCATGCCGCCCGACATGAGATCGTTCATCAGGTCGTAATTGCGTGCCACCGAGCTGAACACGCCGCCCACGCGCCGAGTCTTTTCCTCGGGACTGACAAGCTCATCGCCGAAATTGACCTTATCCATGAGCGCGCCCTAGCAGGGAGAAGTGAGGCGTGAAACGCCTCAATTGCCCTTGAGGACCTCATGCCCGAACTGCCCGAAGTCGAAACCACCGTTCGCGGCCTTGCCCATGTTCTGAAGGGCAGGCGCATTTCGCGGATCGAGGCACGCCGTTCCGACCTCCGCCGGGCCTTTCCGGTCGATCTCGGGCAGCGGCTCACCGGGGCGCTCGTGACCTCGCTTGGACGACGGGCCAAATATGGGCTCGTCTCCACCGACCGTGGCGACACGATGATCTTCCACCTCGGCATGTCCGGCGCGTGGCGGATCGATCCCGACGATCTCGGGAAACATGACCACCTGCTCATGGAAACCGACGAGGGAAGGCGGCTCCACCTGCGGGACCCGCGCCGGTTCGGCTCGATCGACCTCGTGCCGACCGACCAGCTCGACCGCTGGCCTACGTTCGCGGCCCTCGGCCCGGAGCCGATCGGCGGCGGTCTCGACGGCCAATGGCTGAAAGCGAAACTTGCCGGCCGGAGCGCCGCGATAAAGCTGCTCCTCCTCGACCAGCGGGTCGTCGCCGGGGTTGGCAACATCTACGCGTGCGAAGCGCTGTTCCGAGCGGGGATCGACCCCCGACGCCCGGCGGGCAAGCTCGGCCTGGCAAGGCTCGACCGGCTCGCCCATGCCATCAGCGAGGTCCTGGAGGAAGCAATCAGGGCAGGGGGCTCGACATTGAAGGACTTCGCCGCGCCGGACGGGGAACTTGGCTATTTTGCCAAGCAGTTCCAGGTATATGACCGCGAGGGCGAGCATTGCCCCGGTTGCGGGGGCAAGGTCAGGCGCATCGTCCAGGGCGGGCGATCCACCTTCTACTGCCCGTCCTGCCAGCGCTAGGCTGGGTCTTTGAAAGCACTTCTCAGCCTGCCGGCAGGTTGACGCGACTCGACTGCTTCGCTAGGGGAGCCGCCACGCCGGTGCGACCCACGGGTTCGCGCCGCTTTTTCGTTGAAAACACAAGAGTTTCGGAAGGTCATCGATGGCGAACACGCCGCAAGCCAAGAAGCGCATCCGTCGCAATGCAGCCCGCGCGGCCATCAACGGCGCCCGCGTCAGCCGTATCCGCACCTTCATCAAGGCTGTCGAAACCGCGATCGCTGCCGGCAAGAAGGATGATGCCGCCGCGGCCCTCAAGCAGGCCCAGCCGGAAATGGCTCGCGGAGTCGCTCGGGGCGTTCTGCACAAGAATACCGCCGCCCGGAAGTTTTCGCGGCTGACCAAGCGGGTCGCCTCGCTCGGTTAACTTTCAATTTACGTCACGTTTCAGGACGGGTCGTCGGAGGTACCGGCGACCCGTTTCATTTTGATGACCTAAAAAAGTCTAGGGATTCCGGCGATTCGCGGATGGGGTCCTGGTTCGCTTTGCGTAACAATGGCGAAAATCCGCCAAATATTTCCGGTTTTGGCAGCTTCCCGATGTCAAGCCGGTTTATTTCTCCCTTTTCAAATTTGCTGCTTGAATCGTTCGCCCCGGCCTTTCAAAAAACACTTTCCGGCGGCGAATCCGCCCCGGGGGGCTAGAGACCGGAGAAACCATCTGCGTTGCGACTCGCGTCGTGCGCGATGGGCCTCCATGTCTGGGCAGTTTTTGAGAGTCAGGGAGGCGCGCGCCAGTGCAGGGCAGTCGGGAAAATTTGTGTCTAACCGATGCCGGCACCGTTCCCGCCCCACTTGAGGCCGCCTGGGACACGATTCGCACCAATCTTCGGCGTGATTGCGGGGCTCGCACCTTCGACGGCTGGCTGAAGCCAGCCGAGCTCGGGCCTTTCGATGGCGAGACCGGCGAGCTGGAAATCGTCATGCCGAGCCAGTTCATGGCGGACTGGGTTCAGAGCCATTTCGGCGATCGCCTGGCACTTGCCTGGCGCTCGGTGTTGCCGATCGTCACCTCGGTGAGGATCGTTGCTGCAGCCGATGGCCCGAAGCCCGCGCCGCTGCTGGTCCTCGAGGACATACCGGCACCGCCGGCGAGCGCCGCCGAGCGCGACCCGTCCGCTCCAAGCTTCGACCAGCGCTACCGGTTCGAGACCTTCGTGGTCGGCAAGGCCAATGAAGTGGCAGCGACGGCAGCGAAGACGCTTGCGACGGCCGAAACGGTGGTTTTCAACCCGCTCTTCATTCACGGCGGCACGGGCCGCGGAAAAACCCATCTCCTCCATGCCATCGGCCAGGCATTCCTCGAGCACCGGCCATCGGCCCGCGTCGTCTCGATGTCCGCCGAGAAGTTCATGGTCGAGTTCATCCGGGCGCTGAAGGAAAATGACACGATCGGCTTCAAGAGCCGGCTGCGCTCGGCCGACCTGCTGCTGATCGACGACGTCCAGTTCATCGCCGGCAAGGATTCCACCCAGGAGGAATTCTTCCACACGATGAACGAGATCATCACCGCAGGTAGGCGGTTGGTGATCACCTCCGACCGGGCGCCCCAGGATCTCGACGGCATCGCTCCGCGCATCCTGTCGCGCTTGAGCTGGGGCCTCGTCGCCGACATCAACCCCGCCGACTACGAGCTTCGGCTCAATATCATCGATGCCAAGCTCGCAGCGCTTCCGGGCGTCGAGATGCCGAGGGGCGTCGTGGAATTCCTCGCCCGCCGGATCACCAGCTCGATCCGCGAACTGGAAGGCGCGCTCAACCGGATCGCCGCCTATGCGATGATGACCGGCCGCGCCATCGACATCGGCTTTGTCGAGGAGGTGCTGGCCAATGTGCTTCGCGCCAACCAGCGGCGCATCTCGATCGACGAGATCCAGACCCAGGTCGCCGAGCATTACCGCATCCGCAAGGCGGAGATGACGTCGGCCCGCCGCGCCCGCGAAGTCGCGCGTCCGCGCCAGGTCGCGATGTATTTGTCGAAGCAGCTGACGCCCAAGTCGCTGCCCGACATCGGCCGGCGTTTCGGCGGCCGCGACCATACCACCGTGATTCACGCAGTGCGGCAGATCGAAAAGTTGCGCGCGAGCGATGCAGAGCTCGACG
>CAZQLI010000073.1:0-8902 GCA_964594145.1 uncultured Sphingomonas sp.
TCGCGTCGGCGACACTCAGCGCATAGAGAAAGCCGGTGCAGACTGCGTGAACGTCGAAGGCGATGCAGTCGTCGATTCCAAGGAGCGCCTGCACCTTGGTCGCGGACGAGGGGAAGGTCTGGTCCGGCGTCGCGGTGGCAAGGACGATGAGGCCGATGTCGCCCGGTTCAAGGCCGGCCGCCTCCAGCGCCTTCCGGCAGGCCTCGACGGCAAGGGTGGCGGTGGTTTCGCCATCAGCGGCGACGTAGCGGCTCCGGATGCCGGTGCGCTCGACGATCCACTCGTCGGAAGTATCCACCTGTTCCGCCAGTTCAGCATTGTCGATCCGGCGTTTGGGGAGAGCGGAACCGGTGCCCTTGACGACAGAACGAAGGGTCATTCGGCTACTTCTCCGGAAAAGGCGTGGGCACGGAAATTGTCGAGGTCGTCGGCGATCTTTCGGGTGATGTCGTTGCGGACCATCGACGCGGCGACTCGGATCGCGTTGGCGACCCCCTTGAAGTTGGCGCCCCCGTGGCTCTTCACCACCAGGCCATTGAGCCCGAGGAAGACAGCCCCGTTGTGGTTGTTGGGATCAAGATGGGTCTTCAGCAGCTGAAGTGCCGGTTTTGACAGTGCAAAGCCTGCTTTCGACCGGAGCGACGATGTAAAGGCACGCCGCAGAAGGTCGGTCACGAACCTCGCGGTGCCTTCGGCCGTCTTCAGCGCGATATTTCCGGAAAAACCGTCGGTCACGACGACGTCGATATCGCCGCGCGAGAGCTTGTCACCCTCGGTGAAGCCGTCAAAGCGCATCGGCAGATAGTCGGCTTCGCGCAGCAGCGAGGCGGCCTCCTTGAGCTCGTCGGTGCCCTTGAGCTCCTCGGTCCCGATGTTGAGCAGCTTGACCCTCGGCTTGGAGATTCCAAGCACCGTTCTCGAATAGGCCGAGCCCATGACCGCGAACTGGACGAGATTCTGGGCGTCGCACTCGGTGTTGGCGCCGAGGTCGAGCATCACGCACTCGGTCGTCCCAAGGGTCGGAAGCAGCGCTGCAAGCGCGGGCCGGTCAATGCCGGGCATCGTCCTCAGCGCGAGCTTGGCCATGGCCATGAGCGCGCCGGTATTGCCGCCGGAGAGGGCTGCGTGGGCAGCGCCTTCCTTCACGGCGTTGATTGCCATGCCCATCGAGGTCGTCTTGGCGCGCCGGATCGCCTGGCTCGGCTTTTCCGAAGCGCCGATGGAATCGGTCGTGTGATGGATCGCGACGGCGCCTTCGAGCGAGGCGTGCCGCTGGAGTTCCGGCTTGACCAGCGCTTCATCGCCATAGAGGTCGAACGACAGGGCGCGGTCCTTGCGGCGCGCGCGGGCCATGCCGGCGATCATCACCGCCGGGCCGATGTCTCCACCCATGGCGTCAATCGCGATGCGCGGGCTCACGTCCATCCGTGTGGCGCCCTCGTCCGCGATGCCGCTCAGGCCTCGGTCGAAAGAATCTCGCGGCCGTTATAGTGGCCGCAGGCCGAGCAGAGATTATGCGGCAGCTTCAGCTCGCCGCAGTTCGGGCACTCCTGGAACGAAGCGGGCGTGAGTCCATGATGGCTGCGCCGCATGTTGCGCTTGGAGGGCGAGGTTTTTCTCTTCGGGACGGCCATCTCGGCTCTTCCTCAATTCGTCGGTTCAAAAAAATAGGCGACTCTCCTGCGCCCAGCTCGTCGGGGTGGTCCCGCGGCGGCGGCCGGATTGTCGCTAACGAAGGGGCCCTATAGCGGAATGCACGCGCGACGCAAGCGATTCACGCCCGCTCAAGGACATGATCGGCGACAAACGGGTTGCTTGCCCGCTCGTGGCCGAAGGTCGACATCGGGCCGTGCCCCGGGATGAAGCGCGTCTCGTCGCCCATCGGCCATAGCCGCCCGGTGATCGAATCCAGCAGCTGCTGGTGATTGCCGCGGGGAAAGTCGGTCCGCCCGATCGATCCCTGGAAGAGAACGTCGCCGACGATGGCGAGGTGCGACGGTGGGTGGTGAAAAACGACATGACCGGGCGTGTGGCCGGGACAATGGCGGACGTTCAGCACCAGCTTGCCGACGGTCACCGTGTCGCCATCGACAAGATAGCGGTCCGACTGGAAAGGCTTGCCGTTGATCCCGTAGCGCTGTCCGTCCTCGGCGAGCTTCGAGATCCAGAAAAGATCGTCCTCGTGCGGTCCTTCGATCGGCACCTCGAGCTCGGCGGCAAGGATGCCGGCCTGGCCGCAATGGTCGATATGGCCATGGGTGAGGAGGATTTTCTCGACGCTGACGCCATGCTGGGCGGCAGCCGCCTTCAGCCGGTCGAGGTCACCGCCCGGATCGACAAATGCGCCCAGCATCGTCTCGGTGCACCACAGCAGGCTGCAGTTCTGCCGAAGCGGCGTTACCGGGATGATTGCAGCGCGAAGGGGCGGGCCGGACATGGTCCGGGGACTAGGAGGAGGCAGGCAGCTTGTCGAGCGCCGGCGCCTCTGCCTCCATCTGGCGTGCGACGGCTTCTGCCTTTCTCAGGACGCGCAGGAAATTTCCGCCGACGAGCATTGCCAGATGCTCATCGCTCCATCCGCGGCGGATGAGCTCGGCAAGGAGGAGCGGGTAGCCATCGACGCTGTCGAGGCCCCTGGGGGCAAGGTCGATGCCGTCGAGGTCGGCGCCGAGCCCCACATGGTCATGGCCGGCGACCCTGGCGACATGCTCGACATGGTCGGCCACCTCCCCGATCGTCGCCAGCGGCGCCGGGTTGGCTCCAGCCCACTGCTCGAGCTGCTCCTTCACAAGGTCGGGATTGCCCGGGTTGAGCGATTGCAGCCGCGCTTCCTCGGCGGCGCGCCGTGCGCTCCACTGCCGGTAGGGCTCGGAAATGAAGGCGGTGTAGAAATTGATCATCACCACGCCGTCCTTCTCCGGCAGCCGCTTGAGGATCGAATCGGGGACGTTGCGCGGGTGGTGGTTGAGCGCCCTGGCGCTGCTGTGGGAAAAAATGACCGGCGCCCTCGATGCATCGATCGCGTCGGCCATCGTTTCCTCGCTCACGTGGCTGAGGTCGACCAGCATGCCCAGCCGGTTCATCTCGGCGACCACCTTCAGGCCGAACGGGGACAGCCCGCCATGTTTCGGGGCGTCGGTTGCACTGTCGGCCCAGTCGGTGGTCTTGCTGTGGGTCAGCGTCATGTATCGCGCGCCGAGCCTGTAGAACTGGCGAAGTACGGCGAGGTTATTCCCGGTCTGGTCGCCGCCCTCGATACCGGCCATGGATGCAATCCGGCCTGCCTTGTGGATCCGCACGATATCGTCGGCCGACTTCGCCCACTGGAGATGCTGGGGATAGGCCTTCACCAGCCGGTCGACGGCATCCAGCTGCTCGATCGTCTGCCTGATGGCCTCGTCGCCCTTGGTCGCGGCACTGATGTAGACGGACCAGAGCTGGGCTCCGACACCCCCGCGCCGAAGCCTGGACATGTCGGTCATGAGCGGCGAGGACCTGGTTTCCGAACCGGTTTCGAGTCCCTCGACAAGATAGTCATGGTCCTGCCGGAGCGCCCACGGAAGGTCGTTGTGCCCATCGATCAGCGGAGTGCGCGCAAGGACCCGGTCGATCCTCGCCTTGACCTTCGCATCGATCGGCTGCTGGGCCTGGGCCGGGGTGACGACAATCATCGCGGCAAACATGATCGACCAGCGCATCGGTTCCATTCCCCCCCGGCTCAAATGATGATGAGTCTTTACGAACCGTCGCCATCGGGGGCAATGGCGCTGCCATGTTCATGCTGTTCGACGATGCGCGGCAGGCGGGCGGAAAGTCGAGGATATACCGCCGGCCGCTGGAACTCATCGTCGCGGACGAGCTGGATGAAGTGGCCCCGGCGCTCGAGCATGTTCGCTCCGGCCTTCGATCGGGACGGCACGCAGCGGGATATCTGGCCTATGAGGCCGGCTACGCGTTCGATCCCGAGCTTCGCCGAAGCGCCCGGAAGGGAGACGGGCCGCTCGCCTGTTTCGGGCTCTACTCCGGCTATGAAACCCCCGACCTCGGGCAAATGCTGCCGTCGCCCGACGGCGCTTATATCGGCCCGGTTCGCCCCAGAATAAAACGCGATGACTATGAGATCGCGGCCCGGCAGGTGCGCGATCATCTGTTCGCCGGGGACTTTTACCAGGCGAACCTGACTTTCGCCTGCGACGTGGCAGTGGCAGGCGACCCGCTCGCGCTCTACGCCCGCCTTCGCGCAGCGTCCCTCGCCGGCTGGGGCGGCCTGCTTGGCCACCATGACTTCTCGATCATCTCCCTGTCGCCGGAGCAGTTTTTCACGCTTCGCGGCGGCGTGCTCGACGCCAGGCCGATGAAGGGGACGGCGCCGCGCCGGGCCGACCCGGAAGCGGACCGGGCCGAGGCGGAAGCGCTTGCCTCGGACGAGAAGCAGCGCGCGGAAAATCTCATGATCGTCGACCTCATGCGAAACGATCTCGCGCGGCTGTCGGTGGCCGGGAGTGTCGAGGTACCGGAGCTATTCTCGGTCGAGACCTATCCGACGCTGCACCAGATGGTCAGCCGGATCACGGCACGGCTGCGCCCGGAATGCGATGCCATCGACGTGCTTGGCACCATCTTCCCGTGCGGCTCGGTTACCGGCGCTCCCAAGGTGGCGGCGATGATGGCGCTCGCCCGGCTGGAGGCCGAGCCGCGGGGTGCCTATACCGGCTCGATGGGCTGGATCGAGCCCGGTGGCGATGCCGCCTTCAACGTGCTCATCCGGTCGCTCGAATGGCCGCGAGAAAGCAACCGGGCGCGGCTCGGGCTCGGTTCGGGACTTGTCGTCGACAGCAAGCCAAGCGATGAATGGGCCGAGTGTCTTCTGAAGGGGGATTTCGTGCGGCGCCAGGCCCAGGACTTTGACCTTATAGAAACGATGGGGTTCGATCCGTCCGAGGGCATCGTCGAGCTCGAGCGGCACCTCGACCGGATGAGGAATTCTGCCCGGGACCTCGATTTCAGCTTCGATCGCCACGCCGCCCGCAACGAGCTCCAGGCCGCGACCTTCGGGCGCAAGCAGAAGGCGATGGTCCGGCTGCTTCTCTCGCGCACGGGGGCAATGGCGATCCAGCTCAAGCATTATGACGATGTCGCCGAGCTTCCGGTTCGGGTGGCGGTGCGTCCGCTTCCGGTCGATCCGGCCGATTTCAGGCTGCGTTACAAGACGACCGACCGCCGTTTCCTCGACCAGGTCCGGCGGCAGTCCGGAGAATTTGAAACGCTGTTCGTCGACCCCGACGGACAACTGACCGAGGGCAGCCGCACCAGCCTTTTCGTCGAGCGCGACGGACGGCTCCTGACCCCGCCGCTGTCACGCGGGCTGATGCCCGGCCTGTTGCGCGCCAAGCTCATCGAGGAGGGAAGGGCCGTCGAGGCGGACCTCAGCCCGGACGATCTCCAGGGAGACTTTTACGTCGGGAATATCGTGAGGGGCCTGATCCCGGCGCGACTGGCCTAGACGGCGATCGGGAATCTCAGCAGCCGGTCGGTGACCGGCACCAGCGCCGAAGCACCGCGGCCGACCTTTCGGATGATTTCCGGGTGGCTGGCATCGAGGCCGCCGGTGAATGAGCCGAAGGCAGGGAGAATGAGCTTGGTTGGGCCGGCGACGAAGCAGCGCCTCGAGACATTCCTCCCCCGCAGGCTGAGACGGAACTTGGGATGATAATGGCCGGACATCTCGGGCCGGCTTTCCTGCTCCACCGCCTCGTGGCGAAGGACGATCCCGCCGATCTCGCACTGCTGCTCGATCCGCCCGCCGCAATGGTCGGCGAAGCCCGGGTCGTGGTTCCCAACGATCCACACCCAGTCGAGACGCGACGTAAGGCTGGTCAGAAGGGTGCGGGCCTCCTCCCTCAGCCGGTCGCAGCCGAAGCGGTCATGGAAGCTGTCGCCGAGACAAAATAGCCGCCTTGCCCCTGTCCGCTCGACCTCGCGTTCGAGCGCCTGGAGGGTGGCAAGCGAATCATAGGGCGGAAGAAGCTGCCCGTTCCTGGCGAACCAGCTGGCCTTTTCGAGATGGAGATCTGCAACCAGCAGGGCCTGCTCGGCCGGCCAGTGCAATGCTCCGGTTGGGCTTGCGAGGAAATGCTGGCTGGCGAACGAAAAGGGAACCATCGATTCGGGCTGTAACCCGAACTTCCCTGCTATTCCAAATGGTTCATGACATGGTCGCGAAGCGCCCGGGCATCGTGCAGCGCATTGTGCGGAACGAGGCTGTTGGCGGCCGTCGAAAAGCCCGCGAGCGGGACGAGATGGAAACTGAGCGGCGGCACGCTCACCATGCGCCCCGGTCCGGTGACGAGCAGCATTGCCAGCTGGGCGAGGTCCTCCGGCCAATCGGCGACGATGTCCGGTGCTTCGTCATGCTCGAGCCAGGAAGCGAGCGCCTCGGCCGCCGCCTGGCGGCTGAGACGGGGAGAAACCAGTCCGTCCGGCACCATGTCGAGAAAGGGAATGACGTGGCGGTCCACCCATGGCTCGACCGGTTCTTCGCATTGGAGCGTGACGTAAAATTCCTCGCTGCCGTCGGCCGGCACGAGCGCCAGGCTGATCAGCGAACCGCCGAAGCCGTTGAACTCGGTATCGAGAAAATAGCGCATGGCCCAGTCTGGACGAGCGGGGAAAGCCGGTCCAGTCTCCAACTCGACACAACAGGACCGGAGGGGAAAATGAGGCAGCATTGGCTGGCCGGCGCCGCGCTCGTCGCGGCTGCAGCGCTATCACCGGCAATGGCCGCACCGGGTGATCCGGGCCGCGACAAGGTCGTCGCGGCGATCCATAGCGACCGCGAGGAGGCGGTCGAACGGTTGCGGCAATGGATCGCTCTTCCGACCATCGCCAACATGGGCGTGAACACGCCCGCTGGCGCGGAATATATGCGCCAGCTGGCACTCGACGCCGGCTTCCAGCAGGCGCGGCTGGTCGAAACCGGCGGAGTCCCCGGCGTTTTTGCAACGCTCGACGCCGGCGCGCGAGACACTCTTGCAATCTACTTCATGTACGACGTCAAACATTATGACCCGGCCGAATGGTCCTCTCCGCCGCTCGAGGCGCGGATCATCCCCCGCGGCTCGGAAGGAACCCAGCTGGTCGGCCGGGGCGCGGTAAACCAGAAGGGGCCGGAAATGGCCTTCCTGACCGCGCTGAGGGCGTTCCGGCAATCCGGCGTCAAGCTCCCAGTCAATCTCGTGCTTGTGGCCGAGGGCGAGGAGGAGATCGGCTCCACCAACTTCATGACCATGCTGTCCCGCCCCGAGGTCCGGTCCGCGCTGCAAAAGTCGGTCGGCGTGATGATGCCCTCGGCCGGCCAGGCGCCGGACGGTTCGACGTCGGTTGACCTCGGCGCCAAGGGAGTGATCGAGGTCCAGCTAGTCTCGAGCGGCGCGAAGTGGGGCAGGGGGCCGGAGAAGGACATCCATTCCAGCCTGATGGCGCGGGTCGACAGCCCGGCGTGGCGCCTGGTCAAGGCGCTCGACACGCTGGTGGCCGACGACGGGTTCACTCCTGCAATCGACGGCTGGTTCGAGAATGTGAAGCCGCTGACCGACCGCCAGAAGCAGCTCATCGCCGAGGATCTGAGCGACGAGGCGACTGTCAAGAAGCAGCTTGGGGTCAAGCACTGGATCAGGGACGAGGATTTCCTGACCAGTGCCTACCGGCTCGCGTCGCAGCCGACGGTCAATATCCAGGGGCTGGTAAGCGGCTATACCGGTCCGGGCGGCAAGACCGTCCTTCCCGGCCGGGCCGAAGCCAAGCTCGATTTGAGGCTGGTGCCCGACATGACCCGCGAAGAGGCCGAGGCAAAGCTCAAGGCGCATCTCGCCAAGCGCGGCTTCTCCGACATCGAGGTCATCGTCTCGGGCGGTTACAGCCCGACCGAGACGCCCGAGGACAGCGTGATCGTCCGGGCCGCGACCCAGGCCCTGTCAAAGGCGGGCATCGACTACAGCCTGTTTCCAAGGCGTGCCGGAAGCTGGCCGGGAGTGATGTTCACCGGCAAGCCGCTCGAGCTCTCCGCCGGCCATTTCGGGCTGGGCCGTGGCGGCGGTGCCCACGCGCCGGACGAGTGGCTCTTGATCGACAGCAGCAATCCCAGGGTGGCGGGCTTCGAACAGCAGGCCGTCGCCTTCGCCGATTATCTTTACGAGGTCGCCCGGGCCGCCAGGCAGCGCTAGTCGCGCGGGACCCGCGAGCAATCGTCTCCGGGGAGCGCCTTGCCCTCGCGGCAGCGCTTCTCGAGCCGGCGCGCCTCGCGGCCGGCCCGTTCCTCGGCCTTGCGAATCTCGCGCCCGCGCTTTTCGTCGGCTTCCGACTGGCTGGTCGTTGCAAGGTCCACGCCCTTCGACGCGACGTCGACCGGTATCGTCACGATGTCCACCGCGGCATCCGCGACGCTCGCGACGACACAGCCCGAAAGGGCGGGCAACAGCGACAGGGCAAGGAGGGCGCGAATTGCTGGAATCATGAGGTCAGCCAGGGCTTAGCGCCGGCAGGCCCGCCCAGCCACCTCGATTCAGCCGAGCCGCATGGCTTCCTCGGCGAGTGCCTCGGCCTCGATCAGCAATGTCTCGTCCGCGGCACCTTCGGGAGCAGCCTCGCGGCCGACGATGACCATCAGCGGGACCGCCATCGGCGTGATCCGGTCGGTCGAGACGTGGACCATGGTGCCGGCGGCCCGGTCGACCAGCCGGACCAGGCGGCCGAGCTCGGTCATCCGGGTCCGGGCATCGTCCCACGCCGCGCGGAGCAGCAGGTGGTCGGGTTCATAGCGCCGGAGCACGTCGTAGATGAGGTCGGTCGAGAAGCTGACCTGCCGCCCGGTCTTGCGCTTCCCCGGATGGTGGCGCTCGACCAG
>CAZQLI010000074.1:0-8808 GCA_964594145.1 uncultured Sphingomonas sp.
CTCGGCATAACCCCCGAGCGAGGCCACGCCTTCCTGGATGCGGGCACCGCCCGAGTCATTGAGCCCGATGACCGGGGCTCCGACCTTCATCGCCGCGTCCATCACCTTGCAGATCTTCTGGGCGTGCCGCTCGGAGAGCGAGCCGCCGAACACGGTGAAATCCTGGGCGAAGACATAGACCAGTCGACCGTTGATGGTCCCCGAGCCGGTGACGACGCCGTCGCCCGGGATCCGCTGCTCCTCCATGCCGAAGTCGGAACAATCATGCTCGACGAACATGTCATATTCTTCGAAACTGCCCGGATCGAGCAGGACGCCGAGGCGCTCGCGGGCCGTCAGCCGCCCCTTGGCGTGCTGCGCCTCGATGCGCTTTTCCCCGCCCCCAAGGCGCGCCTGGGCGCGCCTTGCCTCGAGCTCTTCGATGGTGGTTGCCATATCTACTCCCGGTTGGAAGCGCGCTGCCACGGGTAGCGGTAGGCGTCAATCACGCTCGATCAGCTCGCGAAGCTCGGAAAGCTCCCAGTCGTCGTTGCGGCTGAACGGAAGGAGCGGGCGAAGCGCGGCCTGGCCGGCGCGGCCGAGATCCCGCTCGGTCCGGCCAAGACGGGCGAGAAGCGACCGGACCCGCTCGGATTCTCCCTGCTCGAGCTTGCGGTCGCGGTCGAACAATTCTTCTTCGGCGATCAGCACCAGCTGCGTTTTGAGCCGGCAATAGTCACGGATGAGCCCGGCCTCGGCGGTCGAAACGCGTTCGCAAAGCGCCTTGATCCGCTGTCCGCTCGGGTCGTCGGGAAAGCCGTCATTTTCCCATTGCGCAAGCCAGAGGCGATGGCTCTGGCTTTCTTCCTCGAGCCAGCGGTGAGCCTCGCGTTCGCCGAAGTGCATCACTCCGACCAGCAGCGCGGGGGCAATGGCCAGCGTCGCGAGCATCACTTCCGTCGGGTAATCGGGAAACTGGTTGAAGAGGAGGTGGAACAGGCCCGCCACGACATAGCCCGGCACCAGCCAGAGAGGATTGAAGCCGCGGCGCCCCTCGGCTCTTAGCGTTCGCTCGGCAAAGCCATGGGCCAGCGCCGCGAGGAGCGCTGTCGCCGCGCCGTGCATGACTGCCGTCCCGAGCCCGCGGACCAGCCATACGGAGACCGGAAGCTCGCTGAAGCGAACCAGGTAGAGGATATTTTCGACAACCGAGAAGCCGGCTCCTACCGCGAAGCCGGAAATTATGGCGTCGAGCTTGTAGCCGATGCGGTTGGACAGGAAGAGCAGCGCGACTGCGAGGCCCTTCAGCGCCTCCTCGATCCAGGGCGCGACGAAACGGCTGTAGAAGCTGTATCCGATCGGCAGCGTGTCGAGCATCCGGCCGCTGACCGGCCAGGCAAGCAGCGCAACGAGCGAGCCGATCAGCAGCAGCGCGAGCATCTCGCTCTTCGACATCAGCTTGAACACGTCGAGCCAGGAGAAAAGCATCGCCATCAAAAGCACGGGGACGAGGGCGATCGACCAGTCGATGAGCTCGGCCAGCATCACCTCCTTTTGCTCATAGGATTTTCAGCGATGCCATCCATTCCGTCCGCCCGTTGATGTCGTTGTCGCCAAATCCGTGCCCGACCCCGACCGACAATACCATCGGCAGGCGCATGACGACCGTAAAGCCCAGATCGACCTGGGCGCCGACATCGAACAGCCGGTAACTGCGCTTCTCGGGAGAACTGAACAACATTGTCCCGCCGAACAGCGCCGGGCGGGCATAGCTCAGGAAGAATGCCGCCGTGCCGACTTCCTCGAATCGGACCGGTGGAAGGTTGAGCTCGCCGGTGAACTTGGCGAATTTCCGTGCCGCGATCTGGTCGATCTCGAACCCGGGGAAACTTTCCATTTCGCGGTACCGTTTCTCGGGCCGGTTATCGACATAATTGTTGCGGAAGCTGCCGAAATAATAGGCGCCGAGCGGGCTCGACGAATTGCCCCCGGCAATCCCGGCCTGTGCATAGGCCCAGACGGAGCTGTTGGAGATCGGCAGCGGAACGCCATAGTCAACGCCGCCCCAGATATGCGGGAAAGTGTCGCCGTCGGCATGGTCGGCACCGCCAATCACCCGCCAGGCAATGCCCTTTTCATGATCGACGCTTCCGAGCGATGCCCTCGTGTTGGTGTAGCGCGCCCCGAGCTCGACCGAATAAATATCCTTGGGGCTGGGGATATTCTGGGCGCTTGGAAGCTGCTCCAGCCCGAAATAGCCGGCGACGCTTCCGAACAGATCGAGCTGGCGTGGCGGATCATAGATCTGGGCCTTCTCGTAACTGATGATGAAGGCGTCGCCCTTGCGGCTCCTGAGGACCGGGCCTGCAAGGTCATAGATGTCCGCATCATTGTGCCAGTAGCGAAGCTTCCAGTTCAGCGTCTTGTAGACGATGTCGGCATGAAAGCGCTGGCTGGCTGGCAGCTCGCCAAATGGCGAGACGCTGACCGTTGCGCTCAGCTGGTGGAACTGCAGCGGGTCCTCGAAGTGGACATAATAGCCAACCGCGGGCTTCTGCTTATAGCCCTCGACTACCGGGTAGGATGCGGCGAGCTTCATCCGGCTGGTCGCATGGTAGCGATCCCGCCGGGTAATCCTGGAGTCGAGATCGATCGAGGCTGGCGACCCGACACCCCATTCCTTGAGCTCCGGGTGGGTATTGACGACCCTCGTCCCGAGGAACTCGATCGTGCCGAGGTCTTCCCGTGGCTCCGGGCGGATGAGCGAGGGCGTCAGCCCCTCGCCGGTATATTCATAGACGAGCAGCTGGCCGTCAGGGCGAACGAGGGGCCGGAAGAAGCCGGTCGACGCGTTGGTCACCACCTCATATTTCTGGGTCGCGATATCGAACCGGAAGACATTGGAAACACCGGTGTAATAGCTGGTCCCGTAGAGCGACTGGCCGTCGGGAGAGAAGGTAAAGCCCTCCGGCGTCGAAGGCGGCAGGTCAAGCCGCGCGATCTCCTCGAGACCTCCACCATCCTGGAGCGTCTGCGTGTTCCACACCCTCACGGACTGGCTGCCGTTGATTTCGCCGTAGCTGGCCGAGATCATCAGGCCGTCGGGGGAGATGTCGAGGTCGAACGGAGTGGTGCCATAGTCGAACGTGTGGATCTGGTTGAAGCCGGCGTAGGGCGGCGGGATCCGGACGATGGTGGCATAGCCGTTCTGGTGCCGGATTCCCCAGATCGACCGGTCACGGCGATTGAACACGAGGTCGCCGATGCGGGCATCGCGCAGCAGCATCCGCTTCTTCCCCGTGTCGATGTCGACCTCCATGACGTCGCGGTACGCATGGTTGTCATCGACATAATAGGCCTTCCGGCCCTCGGGATCGAAGGCGACGTTGGTGACGAAATAGAGCATCATGCCCTTGAGGTCCGAGAGCTTGCGCAGCTTACCGGTGGCGAGGTCCATCGTTCCGATGAAGCCGATCTGCCCGGGGAAGCGGAATGCCGCGACCAGGCTGTTGGTCCTCTCGTCAACATAGCCACGGGACATGGAGCCGAGGCCGCGCGGGCTTAAGTGCCTGACCTCGGTCAGCGGATATTGCGCGAGCCGGGCCAGATTGGCCGCCTGGAACTCCCGTTCAAAGTCGTGCCAGTCGCTCCAGGCGTCATCCAGCCTCTTGCCGAACACCCGGCGGAACTGGCTGGCGTAGAAGCTTGCGCTGTTCTCGTCCCGGCGAAGCCACTCCATCACCTTCCCGGGGCCATAGGTCAGCGCCAGCCATGAAAAGAAGCGCGTTCCATAGAGATAATCGTTGGCACCGATCTGGAAATCGACCGCGATCCCCTCGCTCTCCAGCCCCAAGGGGGAATAGAGCTTGTCCTTGTCGCGGACCTTGGCCCGGAACACCATCTCGTCATAGCCGCCCTGGGCCCGGCCGAGCCCGCCAGCCATCCATGTCTCGAAAAATACCGCGGAACCCTCGGCATACCAGCGAGGGACATTGTTCCTCGGAGTCGTCAGGTAATTGTAGAGGATCGATTCCGGGTGGTCCTGGATCGGCATCGGCTTGCCGCCGAGGAATCGCCTCCAGAAGGCGTCCCTGCTGTTCCAGGCATCGAGCGTCGCGACGTGCGCGAGCTCATGATTGATCAGCGTATAGAAGCGCTCTCCCGGGGTGAACGTCTCCATCCGCTGCGATACCGGTGCAACGTCGAGCAGGACGGCATTGTTCGGGCTTGAGCGCGCGCCGGCATTGCCGAAATCGCCAAAGTCCTTGAGCAGCACCGTTGTCGGTTCCCAGGGCTCCCAGCGGAAGCGGTCCTTGTGCCACTCGATGGCATTTTCAAAAGCCCGGGCGACATAGGGCGTAAGATAGGTCTGGACCGGGTCGAAATAGATGAGTGTCTGGTTCTTCGTCTCCAGCGTGGACAGCGGGATCCCGCCAGCATTCGGCGGCGAACGGGCCGGTTCCTCCGCTGGCGCCTCGAGCGGGACGGGCGCGGTCGGATCGTCGGGATCGGTCCCGGGCGCCGGCACTTCCTCGATGGTGGTGGTGTCCGGCGGTGGCGGGAGTGGCTCCGGCTGCGCCTGGGCGAGGGCTCCGGTGGCGGCGCTGCCAAGCAACAGCGCCGCCGTACCCCTTGTCCATCGCCGGTGGCGGCGTGCGCATCGCCACTTCATACTGCCCCACCCCTACGCGCCGGCGGCCCGGCAACCCGGTCTATCTCGCGGCAAATCGGGCCGTGAAATTGGAATCGCGCATTGCCGCTGCGAAGGACGGGTTGGCCGCCAACGCGCGGAACTGCGAAACTCCCTGCAGCGCGTTGAACGCGTTGGCATTGCGGGAGATCGCCTGGAGAGCGCTAGCATCCCGTGCGACGGCAGCGAAAGCCTGCGGCTGTGCCGACATCGCGGCGAAGGCCTGGGGATGCGCAGCCATGGCCTGCATGGCCCGGACATCAAACCGCCCGCGCGCGGCAAGCTCTGCTGCCGCCGAAGCCGCGTTGAACGTCTGGGCCGCCTGGGCCGCGGCCGACAGCGCGCTGGCGTTGGAGGCCAGTGCCTGGAACGCCTGGACATTCTTTGCCATCGCGTCGAGCACCTTCGCGTTCATCGCTGCGTTGAACGCCTGCGAATTGGCGGAAAGGGCCCGGAAGGCGTCAGCGTTCCTCGCTATCGCGCTGAACGCGCTGGCGTCTCGCGAAAGCGCCTGCATTGCAGCGGCATCACGCGACAGCGCCTGGAATGCGGCTGCATCGCGGGACATGGCGGCAAATGTCGCCGGGTTCCCAGCGGCTGCTGCGAACGCGCTTGGATTCTTGGCGAAGCCCGCGAATGCAGCCGGGTTGCGGGCAATCGCCGCAAAGGCCGCCGGGTGCTTTGCAAGGGCCGCGAATGCCTGCGGCTGCCGGGCAACCGCGGCGAAGGCCTGGGGCTGCAGCGAGAGCGCGTGGAACGCGGCCGAATGCTGCGCCATTGCCGAGGCGGCCGAGGCGTTGAGATTTGCCCGGGACGCATTGGCGGCGAAGGCCTGTGCGCTTTTCGCCGCGAGCGAGAGGGCCTGGGCATTCTTCGCCAGCGCACTGAAGGCGGCGGCGTTCTTGGCCATGGCGCTGAACGCGGCCGCGTCGCGCGAGATGGCCTGCATTGCGGCCGCATCGCGCGAAAGCGCCTGGAATGCGGCTGCATCGCGGGACATTGCCGCCATCGCCGACGGGTTGCGTGCGGCGGCCGCAAAGGCACTTGCGTCCTTTGCAAAACCCGAGAACGCCGCTGCATCGCGGGCAACGGCCGCGAAGGCGGCCGGGTGCTTGGCGAGAGCGGAAAAGGCCTGGGAATGCGCCGACATGGCGGCAAAGGCCTCGGCCTGGGCGGCGTTGGCTCCCTTGGCCATTGCCGAAAGCGACTGTGCCGAGCTGACCGCCTGCTGGAAGGCCTGCGGGTTCTTGGCGAGCGCTGCGAATGCGGCCGGGTTGGCCGCGATGGCGGCCATCGCCTGGCTGTTCTGGGCAAGCGCCGCAAAGCCGGGGTCAGCCGCGAGGGCCCGGAAGTCCGGGTTCTTCGACATGACTTCGAAGGCATCGGTCTGCATGAGCTGCGGGATGGAAGTGTCGCCAAGAGTGACGTCCCCTTCCCCGACCTGCGAAGCGACGTATCGCTGCGCTGGAGCGATGGTCCCCTCGGTCGGACCCAGCGGCGGATAGACGCGGCCAACCCCGTAAGCGGCCAGCGCGACGCCGATGATGGCGGCTCCGGTGAGAAGATAACGCTTACTGGAACGGGTCTCCTGGACGGTAGTCACGTGCACCCCCTGTAGCTGTGAGCGAGCGCTTATGGTTTATAAAAAATTAACAGAAGTCAATAAACGCGCGTCAAGTCGTTGCAATTGCAAGGCATGGACGTCGAATTTCGGGGCAGGCATCACCGTGTTTTCACCGGTGGTTTCACAAGGCGACTCGGGAAAAGGGCACTGCTGAACCAATTTGCGCTGTCGGGCTTTGAGACGCTGGTAAGGAGAGAAGATGCGGCACGGACAGCATTGGCCGGAACGGCTCTACCTGGTGCGACACGGGCAAAGCGACGGCAATGTCGCCCGCGATGCCGCCCATGAGGCGGGGCTGACCAACATCGACCTCGACATCCGGGACGTCGACGTCCCACTGTCCGAGCTGGGCCACCGGCAGGCCAAGGCGGTCGGCCACTGGTTTGCATCGCTCGATGAAAGCGACAAGCCGGAGGTCATCCTTTCCTCGCCCTATGTCCGGGCAAAGCAGACTGCACAGGCGATCTGCGACGCCGGCGGCCTCTCTGGCGGTGCCAAGCCGACCGTCCTCGACGAGCGTCTGCGCGAGCGGGAGTTCGGCGTGTTCGACGGCCTCACCACCCTCGGCATCCGGGAGAAATTTCCCGAGGAGGCAGCTCACCGAGCCAAGATGGGCAAATTCTACCACCGGCCCCCGGGCGGGGAGAGCTGGGCCGACGTGATCCTCCGGCTTCGCTCGATGCTCAACACCATCAATCTCCATTATGCCGACCGGCGCGTGCTGGTCGTCTGCCACCAGGTGGTGGTGCTGTGCATGCGCTATATCCTCGAGGAACTGACCGAGGGGCAGATCCTCGAGATCGACAAGAAGGCCGACGTACTCAACTGCGGTGTCTGTTCCTTTGATTTTGATCCCGACGAACAGGGCCTGTGCGTACCGAGGCTCGCCCTCTGGAACTTCGGCGCGCCGCTCGAGGCGGAAGGAACGCCGGCGACGGCCGAGCCCGACATGATGACTGGGACCCGATGAGCCGCTGCTCGCCGCTGGATCTCGACCTGCTCAGGCGCCATCCGCTCCCGCCGGTGGAGGAAGGCGACAAGAACAGCCACGGCAAGCTGCTGGTCGTCGCCGGGAGCATGCGAACGCCGGGTTCCGCGGTCCTCGCGGCCACGGCGGCGCTGCGATCAGGGTGCGGCAAGGTCAGTATCGCGACGGTCGAGCCCATGGCGCCCCATGTTGCCATGGCCGTGCCGGAGGCCCTGGTATTTGCTCTCCCGATGGGTCGCGACGGCGGCATCTCGCGGGCAGGCACGGGCGCGTTGATGGACAAGCTCGAGCGCTATGATGCGGTGGTGGCGGGGCCTGGAATGATGCAGGGGAAAAACTGCGAGCGGCTGGCGCGAAAATTGCTCCGGGCCGGGCTCGACCGGCTCGTGCTCGATGCAGCGATGCTCTACGCGCTGATGCCGCACGAGGAGGCGGCCCGCGATGCCCCGGTACCGGTCCTCCTCCCGCATGACCGCGAATTGGCGGCCCTCATCGGCAGCGACGAACAGCAGGTGAGGAAGGACCCGCTCGGTTGCGGGCGGGAGTGCGCGGAGCGCTATGGCGCGCTGGTCCTGGTCAAGGGACCGCAAAGCCATGTCGTCGCACCGGACGGCTCGGCCTGGAACTATGAGGGCGGCGGGCCGGGCCTCGGGGTG
This sequence comes from uncultured Sphingomonas sp., assembly GCA_964594145.1. GTDB lineage: Bacteria > Pseudomonadota > Alphaproteobacteria > Sphingomonadales > Sphingomonadaceae > Sphingomicrobium. The sequence goes on from CAZQLI010000074.1 coordinate 7,938, forward strand.
TCCGGCTCAGGCGACACGCTTGCCGGTATCGCCGGAGCACTGCTGGCAAGGGGCGCCGAACCGGTGACTGCCCTTTTGTGGAGCGTCTGGCTCCATGGCGAGGCAGGTTCGTCGCTCGGGCGGAGGCTGGGGACGATCGGCTACCTTGCCCGCGAGCTCGCGGGAGAAATCCCGCAGCTGCTGGAACGGACTCAGCCCTCGTTCAAATAGGTATCGAGCTCGTCGCCGACGATCTTGACGACGTGGATGACGTTGGTCGATCCGCTCGTCTTGAACGGCACGCCGGCCATGATGAGAACGCTGTCGCCGGCAACTGCCAGGCGATGGCGCAGGACCATCCTCTTGGCCTTGCCGACCATTTCCTCGAAACTCGACACGTCCCGGGTGTGGACCGCGTGAACGCCCCACTGGAGGCCGAGGCGACGGGCGACCTTCATGCTTGCGGTCATCGCAAGCGTCGGGACCTGGGCTCTCTCGCGGGCGATCCGCCGGGCGGTCGACCCCGACGAGGTGAAGCAGGCGACCGCCTTGGCATCGAGAATGCGGACGATCTGGGCGGCGCTTTCCGAAAGCGCGTCGGCGATCGTCTCCTCGGCAGGCGTCTCGGTGAAATGGATGCGCGCCGGGTAGACGGGGTCGGCCTCGACGCTCCGGGCGATGCGGTCCATCATCGTCACCGCTTCAACCGGATAGGCCCCTGCAGCGCTTTCGGCGGAAAGCATGACCGCGTCCGCGCCTTCGTAGATCGCATTGGCGACGTCGCTGACCTCGGCCCGGGTCGGGGTCGGCGAGACGATCATCGATTCCAGCATCTGGGTGGCGACGACCACCGGCTTGCCCTCCTGGCGGGCCGCCGCGACGATCCGGTTCT
>CAZQLI010000075.1:0-8792 GCA_964594145.1 uncultured Sphingomonas sp.
CAAGCCGCATCTGGCAGGTGGTTGACAAGCACCAGGTCGAGATACTCTACACCGCCCCGACCGCGATCCGTGCGCTGATGCGCGAAGGCGATGACTGGGTCAGAAAGACGTCCCGCAAGTCATTGAAACTGCTTGGAACCGTTGGCGAACCGATCAACCCGGAAGCCTGGGGCTGGTATCACGAGGTCGTCGGCGAGGGCCGCTGCCCGATCGTCGACACATGGTGGCAGACGGAAACCGGCGGGATCCTCATCTCGCCGCTTCCCGGCGCAACGGCGCTCAAGCCCGGAAGCGCGACCAAGCCGCTGTTCGGGGTCCAGCCGGCGGTGGTCGATCCCGAGGGGCGCCTCCTCGAAGGCGCGACCGAGGGAGCGCTGGTGATGACCGACAGCTGGCCAGGGCAGATGCGGACGGTCTGGAACGACCATGAGCGCTTCTTCCAGACCTATTTCACGACCTATCCCGGCTATTATTTCAGCGGCGATGGCTGCCGCCGGGACGAGGACGGCTATTACTGGATTACCGGCCGGATCGACGACGTCATCAACGTCTCGGGTCACCGGCTGGGGACCGCGGAGATCGAGAGCGCGCTGGTCGCTCATCGCCATGTCGCCGAGGCAGCGGTGGTCGGCATGCCCCACCCGATCAAGGGGCAGGGCATCTATGCCTATGTCACGGTCAATTCCGGCTGCGCCGCCGACGAGCCGCTCCGCCAGGAACTTCTGCAATGGGTTCGGACCGAGATCGGCCCGATTGCAAAGCCCGACGTCATCCAGTTCGCGCCGGCCCTTCCGAAAACCCGGTCCGGCAAGATCATGCGGCGGATCTTGAGGAAGATCGCCGAGGGCGACGTCTCGAACCTCGGGGACACGTCGACCCTTGCCGACCCCGGGGTGGTCGACGAGCTGCTTTCCAATCGCGTGCCTGCCGAGCCGGTCGCCTGACGAGGTCGAGCGGCGCGCCCCTTACCGAGGGTGCGCGCCAGCTCGACCAGGGGAAGCTCAGGCGCCCGAGGCTGCAAGTGCCGGGTGCGGCCGCCTCGCATAATAGCCGAAATAGGCGATGATCGCGTAGCAGCAGGCCGGGAGCAGCAGGGCGATCCCGAGGCTGCCCGAGAGGTCTGCAAGCATGCCGGTGAGGAGCGGGACCACCGCTCCGCCGAAGATGGCGATGTTGATGATCCCCGATCCGTCCGCCGCGCGCGGCCCAAGCCCTTCACAGGCGAGGCTGAAGATGGTCGGGAACATGATCGAGTTCATGAGGCCGATCGCCAGCAGGCTGTAGCCCGATACCGCGCCATCCGTGTTGATCGAGACGAGGATGAGGGTGATCGCGCCGATCGCGACTCCGGCAAGGATCTTGCCGGGGCTGATCAGGCGGAGGACGCCCGAGCCGATGAACCGCCCGACCATCGCGCCGCCCCAATAGTACATGATCATGTCGCCGGCGCTGCGCTCGTCGAGGCCCATGACCCCGGACTGCATCAGGTAATTGACGATGAGCGAGCCGATCGCGACTTCCGCGCCGACGTAGAGGAAGATGCACATGGCGCCGAGCCCGAAGCGCGGCTGCTTCAGGAGCGAGAAGCCGGCAAGCGGCGAGCCCTGCTCATGTTTCTCGTTCTTGAGGCGGTGGCGGAAGAGGAAGACGGCCAAGGCGATGACCGCGAGCGCGATTGCAAGGCCGATATAGGTATTGACGATCATCCGCGTCTCGGCGGTGCGATAGGCATCGAGCTCGGCGCCGGACAGCTGGCTCGCGGTGACCCCGGCAAGGCCGCCGAGGATGAGCGCCGAGCCGACCCTTGGGAAAATGGTGGTGCCGAGGCTGTTGAAGGCCTGGGCGAAGGTCAGGCGGCTGTGGACCGTCTTGGCCGGGCCGAGGAGGCTGATCAGCGGGTTCGCGACCACCTGGACGACGACGACGCCGCTCGCGAGGATGAAGAGGGCGAACAGGAAGAGGCCATAGGTCGCGGTCTTGGAGGCCGGGATGAACAACAGGCAGCCGACCATCATCGTCAGCAGGCCGACGACGGCGCCGCGCATGTAGCCGATCTTCTTCACCAGCTGGGCGCCGGGGATGCCGATCACGAGATAGGCGGTGAAGAAGCAGAACTGCACCAGCATCGCCTGGGTGTAGTTGAGCGTGAACAGCTCCTTCAGCTTCGGGATGATCACGTCGTTGAGCGAGGTGATGCCGCCGAAGATGAAGAACAGCGCCATCACGAAATATTTGAGCTCCGGCGCATCGACATGGCCGCTGTCGCCGGTCACCGGCACCGGGTCGGTGGAGCTAGTCTCTTCAATTGCGGTTGGTGTCATCGCCATTTCGACAAGCTCCTCTTCAACACCGGCCCCAAACAGCGCCTTGTTCTCGTTTGCCCGCTTTGTGTAAGCGGTTTCAGAGTGCTGGCAACAGCCATGTGGCGCGTCGGAGAAAAAAATGGCGGCAAGACTGATCGGGACGATGCTGGCGATGGCGGGAGCCTGGCTTCCAGCCCAGGCGGCACGGCCAACCGCGCCGGTTGCCGGCCAGCACCCCCAGCCGGCCATCGAGCCGGGCGGATATTCCTACCAGCTGTTCATCCCGAGGCAGCTTTCGTCGCCCGCGGAAAAAACCCGCTGGCCGCTGATGATCTTCCTTCATGGCTCCGGCGAGCGCGGCGACGACATCGACCGGGTGAAGGTCCATGGCCCGCCGAAGATCGCCGACCGCAACCCCGACTTCCCGTTCATCCTCATCTCGCCGCTTCTCCCGGCGGACGAGGACTGGGACATCGCCAAGCTCGACGCCATCCTCGACAAGGCGGTGAAGACCCTGCCGGTAGACCGTTCGCGCATCTATCTCACCGGCCTCAGCCGAGGCGGGCATGCGAGCTGGCGCTGGGCCGCGGCCGAGCCGGGCCGGTTCGCCGCGGTGGCCCCGGTGGCGGGGAGGGGAGACCCGGCGGTTGCGTGCAACCTCGCCGCCAAGCCCGTCTGGGCATTCCATGGCGACCGTGACGACGTGGTGGTGCCGGAAGGAAGCTTCCTCATGGTCCGCGCGATCCGGGCCTGCGGCGGGAGCCCGCGCCTTACCATCTACCCGGACCTTGGCCACAATGCCTGGGACCCGGCCTATGACGACCCGGCGCTTTACCTCTGGATGCTTTCGCACCGCCTTGCGGGGGCAAAGAAATGACGAGGCTGCTGAAGCTCGTCGCCTGCCTTGCAGCGATCTTCGCCGCTTCGGCAGCGCCCGCCGCGGACCGGGGCGATGCAGTGCGGGCAATGACCTATAACATCAGGCTCGACATTGCCTCGGACGGCCCCAACGCCTGGCCGCATCGCAAGGAGCTGGTGGCAGCGCTCATCCGCCACGAGGACCCGGACGTCCTCGGCATGCAGGAAGTGCTGCTGAGGCAGAAGCAGGACCTGGAACAGGCCCTTCCTGGCTATGCCATTGTCGGCGACGGGCGGGACGGCGGTGACAAGGGCGAGTTCTCGCCGCTTGCCTATCGCCGCGAGAGGTTCGAGCTCATCGACAGCGGCACTTTCTGGCTATCGGAGACGCCGTCCGTACCGGGGAAGGGATGGGACGCAGCCTATCCCAGGATCGCGACCTGGGCACTTCTGCGCGATCGGACGGACGGCAGGCTGATGAGGGTGATCAACACCCATTTCGACCATGTCGGCAGGATCGCCAGGCACCAGAGCGCGCTAATGCTCTCCAACTGGCTGGCGATGGGTGAATGGTCGGACCTTCCAACCATCCTCATGGGGGACCTGAACTCGGGTCCCGAGGAAGACGGCTATCGGTTGCTGGCGAGGGAGGAGACCGGCCTTCGCGATGCGAGGCTCGTCACCAGCACGCCACCTTATGGACCTCCCGGGACGTTCAACGCCTGGAAGATCGACAGCAATGCGCCGGCCCCCATCGACCATATTTTCCTGTCGGGCGACTGGTCGGCGAGTGGCTACGCGGTCGTGACCCAGCACTGGGGCGGGCGCTTGCCCTCGGACCATTACCCGGTCGTCGTCGACCTCGTCCGGACCGGGCGGTGAGACTGCTCGCCTGGCTGGCGCTGCTCCTCGCGCTGGCCGGTTGCGCAACCCCGCGCGGGCATGTTGGAGGCGGCGGCGAAAGGATCGTCCGCGAGCTTGGCGAGGGCTGGGAGTTCCGGTTCGATAATGGCTGGGAGCTTGCCGACGCCATTGGCGCCCGCGATGGCGAGATGGAAAGCGTTAGGCTCCCGCATAGCTGGAACCGGCTTGGCGAACACCGGCTGGAGCGAACGGATGCGACCGACGACCGGCGGGGAAAGGGCTGGTATCGCCTCGCGATCGACGGGCGTTCGCTCGATCCGGAGCGTCGGCACTTCATCGAGTTCGACGCCGTCGGGAATATTGCCGATGCATGGCTCAATGGACGGCACCTCGGGCAGCATGCCGGCGCATTTTCAAGGTTCAGGTTCGACATGACGCCGGCCCTGGATTTCCAGGGCGAAAACCTGCTCGTCGTCCGGGCGGACAATAGCGAGCCAAGGCCCGGCAGCACGACCGAACATGTCGTTCCGCTCCTCGGTGACTTTTTCATCCACGGCGGGATCTACCGGCCTGCCCGGCTGGTCAGCGTCGCCCCAAGCCATTTCTCGCTCGCCGACCATGGTGGGCCGGGTATCTACGCAGATATCGGGCCAGTGACGCCGGGCGAGGCCCGCGTCGCCGTCAGTGCAAGGCTGACCGGCGCACGGCCTGGCCAGCTGGTCGAGGTCCAGCTGATCGAGGCCGATGGCCGCGTTGCGGCCGGCGCGCGCAAGAGGCTTGGGGACGGGGAATTGGCAGAAGCGAGGATCGAGCTCTCGCTCGACCGGCCGCGGCTCTGGGACGGAAGACGCGATCCCTATCGCTACCGCCTTGCCGCGACCCTCCTCGAAGCCGGCCGGCCGCTGGACCGGGTCGAGCAATGGATCGGGATCCGCACCTTCCGTTTCGATGCGAGCGAGGGCTTCTTCCTGAACGGCCGGCACCTGCCGCTCCACGGCGTTTCACGCCACCAGGACATGGCTGGGAAGGGCTGGGCGCTCGAGCCGGCGGACCATGAGCTCGACATGGCGCTGATCGCGGAGATGGGTGCCAACACGGTCCGCTTCGCCCATTACCAGCATGCGCACGCATGGTTCGACCTCGCCGACCGTTACGGGATGATCGTTTGGGCCGAGATACCCTTCGTCAACAAGCCGAGTTTCGGCGACGTCGCCGCGTCGCCTGAGCTTGTCGCCAATGCGAGGCAGCAGCTCGTCGAGCTCATCCGCCAGAACTACAACCATCCCTCGGTCGTCACCTGGGGGATCGGCAACGAGGTCGACATCGACCTTGCCTTCGGACGCCTTGGGCCCAGGGCCGACCCGCGCCCGCTGCTCCGCGAGCTGAACGCGCTGTCGCACGCCGAGGACCCCTCGAGGCCGACCGTCATCGCCGACTGCTGCGAGGCTACTCCCGGCGACAAGGTCGACTACCTGGCGCCGCTTACCGGCGAAGCGGACCTCATGGGCTACAACCGTTATTATGGCTGGTATTATGGGAAGGTGAGCGACCTCGGGCCGCATCTCGACGCGCTTCACGCCCGCTATCCCGATGTCCCGCTGTCGGTCAGCGAATATGGAGCAGGGGGAGCGCTGACGCAGCATGTCGCGGACCCGAAAAGTCATCGCATCAATGCCGGCGGACGGCCGCATCCCGAAGAATATCAAAGCTGGATTCACGAGCAGAGCTGGCCGCAGCTTCGCTCGCGCCGCTATCTCTTCGCCAGCTGGATCTGGAACATGTTCGACTTCTCGTCGCGCCGGAAGGAAGGCGACAGCACGGACATCAACGACAAGGGGCTGGTGAGCTTCGACCGGAAGACGAGGAAGGACGCGTTCTTCTACTACAAGGCGCAGTGGTCAAGGGAACCGGTCGTCCACATTACCAGCCGGCGCTTTTCCGAGCGGACCGCGGCCATGACCGAGGTCAAGGTCTACAGCAATGCCGAGCGGGTCTCGCTGTTTCTCAACGGCGTAGCCTTGGGCGACATTCCCTGTATCGACCGCATCTGCCGCCTCGACAAGGTGACGCTGCGCCCCGGTGACAACCAGGTCGAGGCGGTCGGGAATTTCCCCGCGGGGCCGGTCGGCGACCGCGTCGAGTGGCGGCTTATACCGACCGAGGCGGCTAGTTCGCCTGTTCGAGCCAGCCGCCGGTAAAGCCCATCCGTTCCAGCCCGCGCCGAAGGTGCGGGCTGCGGCGCATCACTTTCCAGACGGCATCCGAGCGATAATTCTCGACCATCAGGAGGATGGTGCCCTGGTCGATCACCAGCTGGTCATTGGCGACCCAGCCAAAGCCCGCATGGACCTTTCCCTTTCGCTGGTTCGCCCCAGTGAAGGTGAAGCTCATGTTGAACGAGTCGAGGAAGCCGTGCTGGTTATAGACGTAGCGGCCGAAACGCTGCTTCATCTCGATCAGCGCCGGGATGGCGACCTCGGGGGCAAAGGGGATCGACCCGCCGGCCGCGGTCGGAGCGATGGTGCCATCGTCGACGATGCGCTCGATCCCGACACCGCGCGCTGCATAGCCGCGGAACTGCCGCTCCTTGCCATTGACTTTAGTCTTGTAGGGCCCCGGGCCGTCGCTCGCGGTCAGGCCCCAGATATTGCCGCCATAGCCGGTCCAGCCCGCGGGATTGCGCTGGGCATAGGCATATTGGGCGAGCGTCGCCCGCCGGCTGTTCTCGAAATAGTCGATGCCTTTTGCGCGCATGAACTCGTCCCGGATCCCCCGAAAGTCGATCCAGGCGTGCGAATATTGGTGCCCGAACAATGGCTCGAAGCTGAGGTGGGTATAGCCTTCGACCGCGCCCCAGTCGTCGGGCAGGCCGGATGACCATCCCCTGGTCCAGCTGGCCTTGGCAAGCGGGTGCGTTGGCGAGCCAAGGCCGAGGGCATAGACGAGCATGCCCTCGTTGTAGCCGCGCCACTCGGCGCGGCCCCAGCCGCCGCGTTCCGGGCGATGGCCCATGATGACGGCCTGCGTTTCCTTGCGGACCGAGTAGGGCCAGTCCACCCGGCTGATGATCTTCTCGGCTAGGTCGCGGATCTCGGCCTCGTCGGGCGCATCGCGGTCAAAATAGGACTGCGAATATAGAACGCCCATCAGGAACAGCGCCGTGTCGACGGTGGAGAGCTCCGACTTGTTGGCCCGGGCCGCGGCCTTGAGGTCGAGGAAATGATAGTAGAAGCCGTGGTTGCCGGCGGTTCCTTCCGGCTGGTCGCCCTGCGGCGCCCGGTATAGGACCCGAAGGTTCTTGAGCGTCATCTCGGCGGCCTGCTCGCGCGAGATATAGCCGCGGTCGGCGCCAATGCCCCAGGCGGTGAGTGCAAATCCCATGCCGGCGATCGAGGTGCCGAGTGGCGGCCCCGGCCAGCGATTGGGGACGAGGCCGGTCTCGGGGTCGGCGGTATCCCAGAACCAGGCGAAGGTCCGCCGCGAGAGGTCGTCGAGGAACCGCTCTTTTTCCTGTGCGCTCGGCTGGACGGGGACCACCGCTGGGACGCTTGCCTGGGCAATGGCCTCGGCCGGCAGGGCAACCAGGCTGGCCGCCGCTGCCAGGCTGAGGAGGACCTTGCTCACTTTGCCTCGGCCAGCCAGCCGCCGGTAAATCCAATCCGCTTCAGTCCGCGAACGATGTGCGGGTTCTTGCGCATCACCTCCCAGACGAGGCCGCTGCGATGATTTTCGAGCATCGCGAGAATGGCGCCCTGGTCGATGCCGATATGGTCCTTGGCGACCCAGCCGAGCTCGGGGTCGACCGTGCCCGACCTCGAACCTGCATCGACGAAGGTGAAGCTCGGGTTGAAGGCGTCCTGGAAGCCGTAGCGGGTGTAAAGCCGGTCGCCATATTTTGCCTTCATCTTCATGAGGGCCGGGATGGTGATTTCCGGTGCGAACGGGATGGAGCCGCCGGCTGCCGTTGGAACGATGGTGCCATCGTCGACGACCCGGATGGCGCTGACGCCGCGGGCGGAATAGCCCATGAACTGGCGCTCGATCCCGTTGACCGTCCGACCCTTGATCCCGCCTGGGCCATCGGACGCGCTCCAGCCCCAGATGTCGCCTGAATAGCCCACCCACTTGTTGGGGTTGTCGGCGCCATAGGCGCGCTGGGATAGCGTCGCTCGGCGGCTGTTCTCGAAATAGTCGATCCCTTTTGCGCGCATGAACTCGTCCTGGATCCCGCGAAAGTCGACCCAGACATGCGAATATTGGTGGCCGAACAGTGGCTCGAACTGGAGATGCTCCTGGCCGTAATAGGTGCCCCAGTCGCTTTCGAGCCTTGCTGCCCAGCCCTGGTCCCAGGAGTCCTTGCCGACGGCATGGGTGGGCGAGCCGAGCGCCAGCACATAGACCAGCATGCCCTCGTTGTAGCCGACCCAGTCGTGCGTTCCGAAGCCGCGCTCCGGGTACCAGCCCATGGCGATGGCATGGGAATTGTCGAGGTTTTGCGCCTCGGTCCCGGTGAGGTCGCGCTTGACGAAGGTCCAGTCCACCCGCCGGTAGATCTTCTCGGCGAGATCGCGGATCTCGCGCTCGACCGGCGTGTCGCGGTCGAAATAGCTCTGGGCGAACAGGGCGCCCCCGAGAAACAGGGTCGTATCGACCGTCGAAAGCTCGGTGTTCTGGTGGCGCGTGCCATCGTCATATTTGAGGAAGTGGTAGAAGAAGCCCTTGTAGCCGGTCTTGCCTTCCTTCTCCGGGCCCTGCGGCGCGTTCCAG
>CAZQLI010000076.1:0-8747 GCA_964594145.1 uncultured Sphingomonas sp.
CATCGGTTTGTGGTACCGAGGGTCGCGGGTTCAAGTCCCGTCGATCGCCCCATTTTCCACTGTGTACGTTCCCGACACATGGGTGACACTTCGTTCCGGCGACATGGGTGACAACCTAGGGCCGAACGGGTTGCCGATCATTTGCCGCCTTCGATGGCCCTCGGTTAGTGCATTGTGTGAAAACTTTGCAGGGCCAGATAGGTCCGATAGGCGAGCACGAACAGAACCACCCCAGCGTGGAGCCGCTCGTTCCGAGACAGCATGGCCGCGATGAAAAGGCCACATTGAACAGTGATGGACGCTGGATATTGCCAGCCAAGGCTCAGGAAATGTGCCTCGCCTTTCAACAACGTGTCGGCGACATCGAGCAGGCAGAACACGACATTCAACCCGAAGAACCATGTCCTGCGAGAATAATAGAATTCCCTAAGCCCATCATAACCGCGCATGTCTTCGGGAAATAAATGGTCGGCGATCAGGTAGAGGACCACCGCAAAGCTGAGGACGAACAGATACATTTCGAACGTCCACGTCGCTCTTTCCGACAGTCGAAATTCCCACCACCACCAGAATACCGCCGTCTCGAAGACGACGATGACCCACAGCAGGTGGATCCAGTACGGACGATATTCCGAAGGATGTTTGACCACCCGGCCAACGCCCTGCAGCAGGTGCGTAACTGCAAGGCCGATGATTACCGAAGCCAAAACCATCACATAGTCAAAGATGTCCATGGGCGTTCCCCATCCATCCCCGCCATACCTGTCACGCCAATGGGTGGCCGGCAACTGCTGCTTCATGCGGGAAACCGAACGTCGCGCTGATCTTTGCAATGGGCCGAGCTGTCGGTTGCCAGCGGCATATAACCAATGCCCGGCTCCCGGCGACGATCTGGCGAAAATGCCCGCAATCGCCGGCAAGATGTCGTTGGTCGAAAGGGCATGGGTGCCAGCGGGATCACGTGGCTAGTGTTGCCATTCAAGACAATGCAAAAATGGGGAAATGGGGTGGGAAACAACAACAAGGCGAAATATCTGTTCCTGGCTGCTCTCGCGGCCAGTGTCGGCACGGCGGCAATAGCGCAGCCGGCGGCCAGCGCGACGTCTGTCCCGCCCATTAATTATACCGAGCGCAGCCTCCCCAACGGCCTCAAGGTCATCGCCATCCGCGATACGTCGACACCCGATGTTACCGTGTCCATGTGGTACGAAGTGGGCTCGAAACATGATCCCGAGGGCCGTTCGGGCTTTGCCCACCTGTTCGAGCACATCCTCAGCCGCAAGACGGTGAACATGCCGTACAACGCGATCAACAAGATGGTCGATGATATTGGCGGCACGCGCAACGCTTCCACCTGGTACGACCGCACCAACTATTACGAGACGGTCCCAGCCGAGTATCTGGAACGGATGCTATGGACCCACGCCGAGCGGATGGCCCGCCCGGTGGTGGACAAGGAGGTCTTCGAGACCGAGCGCAACGTCGTCAAGGAGGAGCTCCGCCAACGGGTCCTCGCGCCGCCCTATGGCCGGCTCTTCAGTTTTGCGCTGGGCGAGAATGTCTACAATGTCCTGCCTCACCGGAGACCGACCATCGGCAGCATCGCCGACCTCGATTCAGCGACGCTGGAAGACGCGCGGGCATTCCACCAGGCATATTATGGGCCGGATACCGCGACCCTGATCGTGTCCGGCAATTTCGACCCGGCCGAACTCAATGCCCTGGTCGATCGCTACTTTGCCTCCATCCCGCGGCGTTCCAATGCCCTTCCACTGGTGATCAAGGGTAAGGACAAACCCCTGACCGGAAGCCGGCGCGTCACTGCGAGCGGGCCCAACGTTCCGCTGCCGGTGGTCGGCGCTGCGTGGCAGGTCCCTGGTGCGGCGAGCCCGGACATGGCGGTCCTAGACGTGGTCGATGCGATCCTGACGGGCGGCGAGAACGACCGCATGCAATCGGCCCTGGTAAAGCCCGGCCTCTCGACCCAGGTCATCTCCTTCCTCAACGACACCGAAGAGCAGGGCTTTTATGCATTGTCGGCCTTTGTCGCGAGCGGCCGCGAGCCCGAGGCGGTTGCCGTCGAGCTCGATCGAGCGCTCGATCGGCTGCGGGCCGAAGGCCCGACCCCCGAGGAGTTGGCCGAGGCGAAAAACGAGCTGCTCGCCGCGGCGCTGGAAGAGCGTGAAGTGGCCAGCAGCCGGGCGTTCGCGCTGGGCGAAGCGCTGGTCCGGACCGGCGACCCCGCCGCGGCCGACAAGCGGCTCCAGCGGATATCAAAGGTCACCGCGGCGGACGTTCAGAGGGTGATGACGACGCTGCTCGATCCCCAGCGGCGCATCGAGCTCCGTTACGCAAGCGGTAGCGGCGATGCCAAGGAGTGGGCAAACCCGGAGCCGCTGCCGCGGTTCACGAGCCCGCCGCCCGCCACCGGCGCTCCCAACCAGCTTCGCGCAGAAAACGAGCGGGACCCGCTCCCGGGCCCCGGGACGCCGGCGCAATTCATCATGCCGCGCGTCGATGACAGCAAGCTCGCGAACGGGCTCCGGCTCGTCTCGGCACGAACGGGCGATGTTCCGCTCGCGACGCTCACCATTGCCATCAAGGGCGGAACCTCGGTCGAACCGAGAGAACAGGCCGGGCTTGCCGGCCTTGCAGCGTCCATTGCCAACAAGGGAACGGAAAGCCGCACCGCCGAGGAAATCGCGGCAGGCTTTGAAAGGCTCGGTGCGTCGCTCGACAGCGGCGCCAGCGCCGACGGTGTGTTCCTGACGCTCACTGCGCCCACGGCCACCCTCGCCGATGCCGCAATTCTGCTTGGCGACGTGGTCAAGAACGCTTCATATCCGCAAGAGGAATTCGCTCGCGAGCAAAAGCGGGCGCTCGACGGCCTTTCGGTCGCGCTGAAAGACCCGGGCCAGCTTGCCAGCCGCCTCGTCAACCCGGTCGTGTTCGGTTCGGCGCCCTATGGCGTCGTCACCGGCGGCACGCCTGCCAGCCTCGCAGCACTGACCCGCGAGGATTTGCTGGACTATCGCCAGCGCTGGTGGCGACCCGACCTTGCCACTGCCGTCGTCTCTGGAGGCATTGATCCGGCCGGGGCCCGCAAGCTCGTCGAAGCTGCGTTTGGGGACTGGAACGCCGACGGTCCGGCTCCGGCGCTCCCGGACGCACCCGCAGGCGCAGACCAGGCGGCTCGGACGCTGGTCGTGGATCTGCCCGGCGCGGGCCAGGCGGCGGTTTACGCGGTAGCCCGCGGAATGCCGCGCGGCGACCCAGCCTATTTCGATGCAGCGCTCGCCAACTCGATCCTCGGCGGCTCATCGACAGGCCGCCTGTTCCAGGAGATCCGGGTCAACCGGGCGCTGAGCTATGGCGCCTACAGCCAGCTTGCAGGCCAACTGGCTGGCGGCACGATAGCAGCTTCGGCGCAAACCAAGAATGAAAGCGCGGCAGACGTCGCCAAGGTCTTCCTGGACGAGTTCGCGCGGATCGGGTCGGAGCCACTTGCGCCGGGCGACGTCGAGAACCGGAAGACCTATCTCATCGGCAGCATGCAGCGGCAGCTGCAAACCAGCAGTGGCTTCAACGCCACCGTAGCGGGCGCGCTGCTGCGTGGGGTCGAGCCCGCCGAGGCCCTGGGCTTTGCAGACCGGATCAAGCCGCTCGCCGGCACCTCGGCGACGGCGGCAATCGGCCGTCTCGTCAAGCCGGACCGCGTGTCGATCGTGATCGTCGGCGACAGCGCCAAGTTCATCGACCAGCTTCGAACGCTTCGCCAGGATGTCGTCGTTGTTCCAGCGGACCGGCTGGACCTGGCAGCCGCTGCGGAGACCGGGACCCAGGGTAGCGGGAGGCCCTAACAACGTCGTGACGGCCACGCCTGTCGGGGACGGGCGTGGCCGCTTGCAGCAACGATCGAATAGCCGAGTGGCCAGGCCGGGAGCCCGAGGGGTCGAAGCGGATTTCTTATCAGTCCGCTGATCATGGCTGCCTGGTCCCAAGTCGCAGTCTAAGTTTCGACAGCGGCGGAGCACAGTCGAACGATAGGGCTGAAGCATCCGGCTTGCACGCGGTCGCCGCTATGAGTCGTAAGCTGACGTTAGCCCTAATGGCCGGATGGGTAGAAAGCGAACCCTGGGGTCAGCGAGGAAATGACGTGTGACCGTGGACAATTTTCCATTGGCCATTCCGCTTGAGCAGGCCGAGAGTGGATCGCATCGTAACGTCAACCCATTCTCCGTTCTTACGGCATCCTTGCAGCCGGTTGAGGCTGTGACAAAAGGCAGTCGATCCCTCGGCGTGGATAATCAGCTTTTCCATCGTAATCCTTGGACCGTCTTCAAACGAATCCAGCCACGCCTGGGTTTGGGCAATGTCAGTCGCCGCTTTGGATGGCAGCTCCAGTGGACCGGCCACTTCGAAAGCGACCAGGCGGCGATCCAAAAGCTGATTTGCAGCCACCGCATCTCGACGCCGAAGCGCGTCAATCCTCAGCTCTAACAACGCCCGAATTTCGTCAACGTCGCTCATCCAGCCAATCCCGCCAAGTTTCAAATGATCACGAGAGTATTGGTTCTCAACTTAACGAGTGGTCGACGTCCGGGATGGTCGAAACCGCCAATTATCGCAGTGGGGAAACCCAACTTTAGCAATTCTCCCCTGGCTGCAGCCAGCGCGCGAGCTCACCTCTCAGCTGTCGACAACATTCACGAGATTGCCGGCCGGGTCACGAAAAAAGAAACGGCGAATTCCCCACGGTTCCGTGGCTGGACCGTAGACCACCTTTCCCCCCGAAGCGCGTACGGCAGCCTCGGTAGCGTCAAGGTCATCCACGCCAATCGAAATCACCGGCAAGCCTGTTCCGGAACCGCCTCCCGAGGCAGTGTGCAGCTCAACTTTCTGGGCAGTAGCCGCACTCAAAAATGCAATCCATCCCATGTCAAAAGTGCGATCAAGACCGAACGCTTCCTCGTAAAACTTCGCCAGGCTTATCGGGTCGGGCCCAGCGAGATTGGCAACGATCCTGGTGATGGCCATCATTAACGGCTCCCTGAAACGGAGTATGGCTTTGTCCGCCAATCACTTGATATCCGCAATGGGGCGGTAGCTGCTATCCGGCCTACATCTACTAGGTTCGCTGGCGCGTCAGTTGATGATTTCGCCCCGTTCATGCGAGGGCAGGGTGATAAGCCGCTCTCTCCAAGACTGAAGCGCCTGGGGCGTCAATCTGGTCCAATCCCTCACTTCCCCAACGATCTTCAGAGGGGCGCTGGTGCGATATGACCGTGTGGGGTTCCCGGGAAATTTCTTGTCGGTCACATTCGGGTCATTCTCGAACGGCCCGGTCGGCTCCACGATGTAGACGCGCGGGACTGCCCCGCCTCCGATGAGCTCCGACGCGATTTCAGCGGCAAGCCCGGCACCGTCGGCAAGGGCGGTGAAATAAACATGGTTCATCACCACTTCCGGGCGATAGTTTGACCGGTAGCCCGGTGTCAGGAGATCGCCGACGCGCAGATCGGCGATTGTGCCGTGAAAAAATGGCCCCTCGTCCACCTCTTCGGTCATTGGCGTCCTTCCTACTTTTCGAGCATGTGGTTGTCAGCGAGCCGGCCAACGTCTGCGATCCGTCGATCGTTGCGATTGCTCCGCTAACGGCAGGACTGGGGTCGTTTATTGCCATCAGAGCAAAAGCGGCAGTCATGGGAGGATCGCTGCCGTAAGGTAACTTGCATTAGCTGCCCGATGCTGTGAAGCATCCAATGAGGGGGGGCCGTACAATGCCTTTTCGCAAAGCCTGGCTTTACCTGCTCTTGCTGCTTGGGCTGACCTTCGTCGCGTTCTGGCCGAGTTATCTGAGCGATCTACCCGCAGCAAAGACGGCCCATCATTTCCATGCAGCGAGTGCGGTGTTGTGGACCATTCTCGCCATGGTCCAGAGCTGGGCTATCCATCATGAGCGGGTCGAACTGCATCGCAAGGCCGGGGTGGCGGTCTTCCTGCTGTTCCCCCTATTCCTGGTCGCCGGCGCATGGGTGATCCATGTCGAAGCGACCACCCTCGCGACTGGCCTGAGGTCCGGTGCCGGGCTAAGCGATCCAGAAAACGTGGAGATCGCTCAGTTTGGATTCTTCGATCCACTGGCTAACTTCGGCTATGCCTTGCTATTCTGGAGCGGCCTCAAGCATCGCCACAAGGTCCACCAGCATGCACGCTATATGCTGGGCACGGTGATGTTCGTGATCGCGCCGATCGTGTGGCGCCTCTTGCGCGGCTATGTGCAATGGATTCACGACATGCCGTTCTCCTTCCCGTTTGCGTTCGGAAATCTCACCGCCATCGGGATCGCCCTCTATTTATACCGACAGGCGCCGAAGCATGGTCGGGCCTTCCTGCTCGTTGCTTCTGTTGTCGCCGCCCAGCAAATATTATTCGAGACGCTGGGGCGGGCACCTGAATGGGCATCGATGTTTGCCAGCGTATCCTACGCCAACCTGCCGTTACTGCTAATTGTGACCGGGACCGCGAGCATGGGAATTGCATGGCACGGCTGGGTTGCCGGAGCCCGTCCGCGAACCCCAAAGATAGCGCTAGCGGCTTGACGACGCCCATTGCGGTCACATGTATGAATGTCCGCAACGGGTGGAAATCTTACATGGGACTAATCGGGCTGCGCTGCGACCGAACATGCATGAAAAAGGGCTGGGTAGGCCTTGCGCTCATTGTAGCCATCGCTGGCATTTTTGCGATTTCAACATATCGTGATTTTGCCAAGCCCATTCCGTTCCAGGGCTGCTTTCAACATGAAGGTAAGAAGCTGGTTCTGCGCAACGGTCGTTTAATGTTGGACGGCGTTGACGTCGGCTCCTTCCGATACTCCATGGGCGATGCGACTAAGGGACCGGATATCATCAGTGTCAGCGCGTCTACCGAGGCGTGGGAGTCGACTGGCATCGACCCTCACCGTCTCTGGATTGTCAGCGGTCACGGTCTGCAACTTCCGACTGCCGCCGGTTACCAAACGGCGCTGCCCTGTTACGCCTAGCTTCCGCTTTGGCGGAAAGCGGTCATTGTGAAAAGTGTGCGGAACGGTCACGGTGCCGCAATGCGGTCGGAAACCGAAAAACTGCAAAAGGGATATAGCTATCCGCTAAAGCCCTCGGCCTTGGAAGCTGCGCTATCAGGCGCGGGTATCGGTATTGACGTGCATCTTATTCGCAGTCCTGGCGAACTGTTTGATGCGCATTTTTGGCCGCCCAACGAGAATGTTTCATATGAGCGGCTATATGTTCGGGCTGGGTCGGTCCCGAGCGAGCGAGCTGCAGAAGCGCGGCTTCGCGCGGAAACTGTGATGCTCCCTGAGCTTGTTCGGTGGATAGCGAACATAATCGCTCAGGACACCAGGTCGCCCATCAGGCGCGAGCAGCAGGCGTTGGACATGCCGAGGCCCTAATGTCGAAAATGGGTTGTCGATTCAGTCGGTCGACGCAACACAAGCTTCAAAACGCTCTGCCGGGGTCTGGAAGTCAAGCGTCTTCCTTGGTCGTTGATTGAGCTGGCGTGCGATCTCATCCAGGCGCTCCTGCGAGTGCACCGAGAGGTTCGTGCCCTTGGGGAAGTACTGCCGCAGGAGACGGTTGGTGTTCTCGTTCGAGCCACGCTGCCACGGGCTTTGCGGATCGCAGAAGTAGACCGCGGCGTCGGTCGCCAGCGTAAACCGCTTGTGTTCCGCCATCTCGCTGCCGCGATCCCACGTCAGTGACCGCAGAAGCTCGTCAGGAAGCCGCTTCGCCTGCTCGATCAGCGCCGTCACCACCGAGCGGCTGTCGCGGTTCGCCACCTTCGCCAGCATGACGTAGCGCGAGTGCCGCTCGACCAGGGTGACGATGTAGCTGTTGCCTGACCCGCACAAGAGGTCGCCTTCCCAGTGACCTGGCACCGCCCGGTCCTCAACCGAGGCCGGACGCTCGCGGATCGAGATCGCATCGATCAGCTGTCCGCGGCCATCGCCCTTGCCGGTGGCGTGACGCGATCGACGGATCGCCCGGCCGGAACGCAGGTGCGCCTGCAGCTCCTTCTTCAGGACGCCGCGAGCCTGGACGAACAGGCTGCGATAGATGGTCTCGTGCGACACCCGGTAAGCCTCGTCATCGGGATAGGTGCGCTTCAGCCAACCGGCAATCTGCTCGGGCGACCAGTTCTGCTCGAGCCGCTCGGCCACCAATAGCCGGAGCGGCTCGAGCGATGCCAGCTTGCATCGCTTGGGACGCAGCGCCCGGCGCCACGCACTCTTGTCCGCGGCTGCTGCACGATAGCGGCGGCGACCGCCATTGCGCCTCAGCTCGCGGCTGATGGTCGACGGTGCACGATGCAGCTGCGCCGCGATCGATCGCAGCGATATGCCGGCCACAATACCTCTCGAGATCTCCTCGCGTTCATCCAGGCTCAGCGCCCGTCGCGATCGCCGACGTGGCGCTGGCCGGATCCCGCCATGCGGCTTCAGGTGAGCGAAGATCTGAGACGACGTCTTGCCGAACGCACGGCCAATCAGCCTCAGCCCTTCACCACGTTGCCAACGATCCCAGATCTCCGCACTCTCTGCCGCAGTGACCATGCGGCGCTGTCTCTTCTTCGCCATCGCATCACCTCACCACTCATCAGGTAAAGTGTTGCAACGACCGCCTGAGTCCACCGCCGATACTGGACTGGCCGGGCAAATGCCCGGCCTTTCTTTTTTGAGGAGCCGG
>CAZQLI010000077.1:0-8726 GCA_964594145.1 uncultured Sphingomonas sp.
CTTTACCAGGGACGGGCCTACAAGGCCTATCGCGGCATGGGCTCGGTCGGCGCAATGGCCCGCGGATCGGCCGACCGCTATTTCCAGCAGGATATCAAGGACCAGCTGAAGCTGGTGCCGGAAGGGATCGAGGGGCAGGTCCCGTTCAAGGGGCCGGTTCGCGAAATCGTCCACCAGCTGGTCGGCGGCGTCCGGGCGGCGATGGGCTATACAGGTTCTGAAACCATCAGCGCGCTGCAGGAGCGGGCGAGGTTCGTGCGGATCACCAATGCCGGCCTCAGCGAGAGCCATGTGCACGACGTCGCGATTACCCGCGAGGCGCCGAACTACCCGACGCGCTAGGCGATGACGCCCTCCGCACGCGTCCAGGCCGCGATCGAGATACTCGACGAGGTCATCCGGTCGGCCCGTGACAATGGGCCGCCGGCGGACGCGATCGTCACGCGCTACTTCAAGGAGCGGCGCTATGCGGGCTCCAAGGACCGCAGAGCGGTAAGGGAGCTGGTATTCCGCGCTGTCAGGCGCAGCGGCGAAAGGCCGGATAGCGGCCGTGCCGCGATGCTCGGCCTCGCCGATGACGACCCCGAGCTCGCCTCGCGGTTCGACGGCTCGGCGCACGGGCCGGCGGAGCGGTCGGCCGACGAAGCTTCCGCACGGCCGGTTGCGGTACCCGCCTGGCTCGTCCCGCATCTTTCCCCGCTCGTCGGCGAGGACGAGTGGCCTTCGCTGCTCGAGCGGGCGCCGCTCGACCTCAGGGTGAACGTGGCACGCGCGTCGCGCGAGGAGCTGGTTGGCCAGTTCGAAGGGGCGACACCGACGCACCGCTCGCCCTGGGGCCTCCGGCTTCCCGCGGACACCAAGGTCGACGACCACCCCGCCTTCCGCTCGGGGCTGGTCGAAGTGCAGGACGAGGCAAGCCAGCTGGTGGCGCTGTCCTGCAAGCCGGCGAGCGACATGCTGATCCTTGACCTTTGCGCAGGCGCCGGCGGCAAGTCCCTTGCAATCGCCGCCGCCGCGCCCGGCGCGACGATCATTGCCGCAGACACCAGCCGCGCCCGCCTTTCCCAGCTGCCGGCCCGGGCCCTGCGCGCGGGCGCGAGGATCGACACGAGGTTGCTCGACGGCGGACGCGAGCCCGAGCAGCTCAATGAGCTGGCTGGACGCTGTGACCTCGTGCTTGTCGACGCGCCATGCAGCGGCTCGGGCACCTGGAGGCGAAACCCCGAGGGACGCTGGCGCCTGACCGCCGGGCGCCTCGACCAGCTGACCGCAATCCAGCGGCGATTGCTGGATATCGCCGGGCCGCTGGTGAAGCCCGGCGGCTCCCTGGTATATGCGACCTGCTCGATAATCCGAGCGGAAGGAGCCGATCAGGCGAGGAACTTCTTAGGGCGACATTCATCTTGGATGGTGCAGGATGTGCCCATCATTGGTGGACGCGCGGACGGTCCGGGGCGACTCCTGACCCCCGCGCATGATGCCACGGATGGGTTTTTCGTCGCGTGCATGGGCCGGACATGCTAGGCCAGCGCGATTGGTTGGAGAATTTGATGCGCCTCACCCCCTTCGTCATCTGCCTTGGCCTTGCTGCATCGACCCTCTCGGTCGCGGTGGTCGGACAGCGACCTGACGACCAGATCGCGCCCAAGTCGATCGAGCTGCTGAAGCAGGGCGAGAGCCTTCTTGCCCAGGGCAAGCTCGTCGAGGCCGATGACGCACTCGAGACGGCGCTGGTCGTCGACCCCAAGAACCGCGCGGCATTTGTCGCGATGGCGAGGGTCGCGATCAAGCAGAAGCTCTATGGCCAGGCGATCAAGCTGACCAACAAGGCGCTCGCGCTCGAGCCCGCCGACCGGGACGCCATCAGCGTCCAGGGCGAGGCGATGGTCGAGCTCGGCGCATTGCCCCGGGCGCGCGAGAATCTCGCCAAGCTCCAGAAGCTTTGCGGCGCTGCCAGCTGCCCGCAGGTCGCGACCCTGTCCTCGGCAATCGCCAAGGGCCCGGCGCTTGCTTCCGCCAAGACCAGCGACGGTCCAAAGAAGAACTAGGCAATCCGGGGCCGCCGGCCCATTTTTTTCCGGGACCTAGGTCTTGGCCGCCGGGGCGCTTAGACTCCTCGCCAGCGCCACGAATTCGGCGACGCTCACCGTTTCCGCACGGCGGGACGCATCGATCCCGAGCCCTTCTGCAGCCTCGAGCGCGCCTGGCACGGACTTCAGGCTGGAGCGGAGCATTTTCCGCCGCTGGCCGAAGGCGGCGCCAGTCAGCATTTCCAGGACGGACGGGTCGACCGCTTCGGGCGAGGCGGCCGGCACGATGTGGACCACCGCCGATGCCACTTTTGGCGGCGGGACGAAGGCGGACCGGTGGACCTGCATCGCGATGCGGGGAGTGGAGCGCCACTGGGCCGCGACCGACAGCCGCCCATAATGTTCGCTGCCGGGCTTCGCCACGATCCGTTCGGCGACCTCGCGCTGGAACATCAGGGTAAGCGAGGACCACCAGGGCGGCCAGGCTCCCCCCAGCCAGCGAAGCAGCAGCGCAGTGCCGACATTATAGGGGAGGTTGGCCACGACATGCGCGCCGCGTCCCGCGGCGGCCGGTTCGTCGATCTCGAGCGCATCGCCCGAGATAATCTCGAGGCGGCCCGGGTACTGCTCGTCGAGTTCGGCAAGGGCCGGCATGCAGCGCCGGTCGCGCTCCACCGCGACGACCCTGGCGCCGGAATCGAGCAGTGCCCTCGTGAGCCCACCGGGGCCCGGTCCCACCTCGTAGACCGATGCTCCCTCGAGCGGTCCCGGTATTGCCGCGATCCTCGCCAGCAGCTGGCGATCGAGAATGAAATTCTGTCCGAGCGACTTGGTCGCCTGGAGCCCGTGACGGGCGATCACGTCTCGCAATGGCTCGGGCATCAGCCTGAGAATGCGGCGCGGTGGACTGCCGACTGGGCCGCGAGGCGGATTGCCGCCGCCATCGCCCGCGGGTCGGCGCAGTCCTGGCCGGCGATGTCGAACGCCGTCCCGTGATCGGGGGAAGTCCGGATGATCGGCAGGCCAAGGGTGATGTTGACGCCTTCTTCGAAGTGAAGCGCCTTCAGCGGGATCAGCGCCTGGTCGTGGTACATGCAAAGCGCAGCGTCATATTTTGAGCGCGCGGCGGCATGGAACATGGAATCGGCCGCGTGCGGCCCGGTTACCCGCCAGCCATCCGCCCGCAGGGCGTTGATCGCCGGGATGATGAACTCCGCCTCCTCGGCGCCCAGCGAACCGCCCTCGCCGGCGTGCGGGTTGAGCCCGGCAACCGCGAGGCGCGGGTCGGCTATGCCGAAACTTCGCTGGAGCCCCCTCAGTGCCGACCGGCCGCGGGCCTCGATCAGGCCCGAGCTGAGCGCGGCCGGGACCTCCGCCAAGGGCAAGTGCGTCGTCACCGGAACCGCCCGAAGGGTCGGTCCGGCAAGCATCATGGCGACGTTCGAGGGCGAGATGCCGCATCGCTCGGCGACAAATTCGGTCTGGCCCGGATGGGTGAAGCCGATGGTGTAGAGCTGTTGCTTTGAAACCGGGCCCGTGACCACCGCCGCCACCGACCCCGAACGGGCCAGCCCGACCGCCGCCTCGAGCGAATCGAGCGACAAATGGGCACCGGCAACCGTCGGGTGGCCCGGCACGTGGCCATCATGCGAGGCGATCGGAAGGATCGGCAAGCCAACGTCGAACGCGCTGTCCGCTTCCTGCGGATCGTCGATCGTTGCAATCGGGCCGTCCCAGACCGCGGCGAGGCTGGACGGGTCGCCGATCGCAACGAATGGCGGAAGTCCGAACCGGTCGCGATAGTCCCAGCACTTGCCGACGACCTCGGGGCCAATGCCGGCAGGATCGCCGAGCGAAACTGCCAGCGGTCGGGAGTTTTGCGCCATGTCCTGCCGCTTAGCGGTAGTCGATCACCGCGTCACGCCTGAGATCACGCAGGTAGCGGCGGGAGCGAAGGTTAACCCGCTCCTCGTTGAGCTGCGCATAGACCTGGTCGAAGCTCGGCGCCGACGGGTCAACCTCGTCGCGGCCGCAAAGGACGAGCACGCGCACGCCCTCCTCGATCGAGCCGAACGGCCGGGTCGCCTGGCCGACCTGCATCTCCAGCATCATGTCCTGGAGCGCCGGCGGCAGGTCGCGGACCTTGACGTCGTCGGACTGGACCACCTCGGCATTGAATTCGCCGGCGATCCGCTCGGCGCCGCCGCAGCCGCCGATGTTCTGGGCGGCCTGGGCGAAGCGGGCAATGGTCGGCTCGGCCTGTTCCCTGCTGGTTCCGTTCGGGAAGCTGATCGAGACCTGCTTCAGGGTCAGGATCGAGCTGCGCGGGTCGGCGGTGAGGATCTTGCGCATGTCCTGGACCGCGATGATCGAGTAGCCGCCTGCGACCCTGATCGGGGCAGAGACCATGCCCGGCTTCATGTTCCGGAGTACGTTCGCCAGTTCGTCGGGCAGCTGTTCGGGACGCACCCATCCGAGATCGCCGCCAACCGCGGCGGTCGACGAGACGGAAAACTGGCGGGCATAGCCAACGAACGAGCCGCCCTGCTGCAGCGCGGCAAAGACGCGGTTGGCAGTCTCTTCGGCCTGGGCCTCGTTGGCCGCGTCGCCGCGAATGACGATCTCGCCGACGCGATATTCCTCCGCCCCCTTGGAGGCGTTGAGCTTGTCGATCACCGCCTGGACTTCCTCGTCGCCGACGTTGACGGTGCTCTCGATCTTCTTCGACTGCAGCCTGCGCCAGGCAATCTCGCCCTGGATCTGGCGGCGGATCGAGCGGATCGAGGAGCCTCGCGACTTGAGATAGGCCGCCATCTGGTCAGGAGTCTGCTTCACGTTCGACGCGACCCGCTGGACCGTCCTGTCGATGTCGGCGTCGGTGATCTCGATCTCTTCTGCCTTGGCTGCCTGGATCTGCAGCGTCTCGTCGATGAGGTTGCTCAGGACCTGCCGGCGAAGCTGCTCGAGTTCGTCCGCAGGGATCGGCGCGTTGTTGGCGATCGCCAGCAGCGCGAGGCGCTGGTCGATGTCGGTCTGGGTGATGACCTCGCCGTTGACGATGGCGGAAGCCTTGATGACCGAGGGCAGCGCGGTGCCGAACAGCTGGGGGTTTTCCGGCAGGTTGAGAGCGGCGGTGGAACTGACCTCGCTTCCCTGCGGCTGCGCATCCGTTTGCGACTGCTGGGCGAAAGCCGCGCCGGCGAGCGCCAGGCCGAGCGCCACTGGCGCCATTCGCGACAGGCGCCTGGAAAATTTCTTCTGCACTGTAACCACCCCAAAATTTCCTTTGTCGCCAACGGTATAGGAAGTTCCCATTACCTCTCCGTGCTGAACCGCAGCTTAGCGGCCAATCCCTTTCAGAGAGAAGTTTATGGAAAAAGTACTGCCACTTCTGAACTCCCCGAGACGCTCATAGTCGCGCTTCCACGCCACGCCAAGTTCAAGACATTCGTCTTCGTAGGTAATTCCAAGGCGGTGCCGGACCGGCTCATAGCCGTCGGCGAGGCTGAGCGGGTCCTCTTCGCTGTCGCTCAAGTCAAGGACGGTCGAGCCGAACACGGACCAGTAGCGCAGGAACTGCCATCGCCCGGCAAGGCGAAGCTCTTCCTTGTCCCGGAGGTCCTCGACCGTTGGGGAAATGTCGCGGTTTAGGCGAAGATAGGCGACCTGGGCATAGGTCCTCGCGGTCCCGACGGTGAGATCGATCTCGTTGCGCCGCACCGCGAAATTATCCTTGTCGACCCGGTAGCGGTGGGTCACGTCGACCAGCTGGCCGAAGCGAACCCTGGTCCTGCCGACGATGTCCGAAAAACGATCTGTAAGGCCGGTCCCGTCGGGGAAGATGCTTGGCTCACGGGTAAGGCGATAGCTCTGGCCAATGACCGCGTCGAGCGACCAGCGGGGCCGGTCGAACGCCCATTCGAGCCCATAGGTGACCCGCGAGCCGTCTTCCCACCGGTCGTAGCCGGGGAAGCGGCTGAGCGCGAACAGGTTGCTGTCCTCGAGGTCCACCGCCCGCGCGTCCTCGTTCGGTATGTCGAGGTTCTTGGTCGGTGGCGTCAGGACCAGCTGCACCCGCGGCGTCAGGCGCTGGGTCCCGCCCCAAATCTCTCCGACCAGCGGCCACCTGAAGTCGGCAGCGAGCGCGGCGATGCCGCGGAAGTTCCAGCCATTGGTGCCGCGATAGATGCTGACCGGCGTCTCCTCGGCCTCGTCGGCGTGATAGGCGTCGGCCCGGGTGTAGGCGGTCAGGGTCAGCTCCTGGCCCATGCTCGTGATTCGCCTGAGGTCCCAGCGGGCGCTGGCGAACGCCCGCTGCGTGTCCTGGCCATCGCGCCGGAGGATTGCGAGGCTGTTGGCCTGGAGCTCCACCTTGCCGCCGAGAACGGGCTCGTCGAGCCTCAGCCTGGCATCGATCGCGGGGAGGGCAATCGGGATCTGCTTCTGGACGTCGGTGCTTCGAAGCCCCTGGAAGGCCCAGCCCTGGATGGAGACATAGCTGTCGAGGTCGATCCGCTCGGCGTTGATGAAGCTTCTCAACCGGTCATCGCGGGTGATGTCGTAGCGCCTTGCGACCGTCTTGTCCGTCGCCGCCCGAAAGGAGCTGGTCACGGTCCAGTTGGGATCGATCTGGAACCGGCCATTGCCCTCGAAATAGCCGCGAAAGCCCCGCTTGTTGCCAGGGGTGAGGACATTGATGTCGGTCTCGGGAATATTGCCGTAGGTGACGAATGCGCCAAGCTGGTAGGCGCCCGCCGATGTCAGGTGGCGCCAACGTGCCTCGAGGGCTGGCAGCGAGCCCGTGTAGATATGCGGCGTGACCGTGAGGTCGCGGTTGCGGTCGACCCGCCAGTAATAGGGCAGGCTGAGCTCCAGCCCGTTGTTGCTGTCGATCCGGATGCCGGGGACCAGCGCCCCGCTGAACCCGCCCTTTTGCGAGCCGTCGCCGACGCTGAATACCGGGAGAAGCGGGAGAGTCACCCCGAGGATGTTGATCCTTCCGCCAGAAAAACGGATCCGCCCCGACTGGCTGTCATGGGTGACCCTGGCGGCAGTGATTTTCCAGCTCGGGTTCCTCGGGCACCCCTCGGCAGTGGTGACCGGGCAGGCCGAGTAGACGGCGTTTTCGAGCTGGGTGACGTCGCCCGCCCTGGTGCCCCTGGTCGCCGCGATCCGGCCGCCGCTTTCGAGGACCACGAGCAGGTTCTCGACCGTCCCGTCGCGAAGGGAGTCGGTGAGGTCGACCCGTTCGCCGACCAGCTTGTCCCCCTGCGGGGTCACGACGACGACATTGCCGCTGGCAACGACCCGCCCGGTGGTCCGGTCCCAGCTTACCTGGTCGGCGGCGAGGAAATTGCCGTCGCGCGACATCCGGACCTGGCCGGACGCCGTGACCCGGTCGGCCGGGCCGTCATAGACGACCTCGTCGGCGCTGAAATCGATTACCGGCTCTGCAGTCCCGGCGGCAGCCTCGGGCGGGGCCGCTTCCTGGGCGCCGGCGATGCCCGGGAAAGCCAGAACCAGTGGCAGTGCAGTCAAGCAAAGTCCGATCGATCGCGCTGCCAACAAGATCCCGCCCGGTGCCGAAAGTGAAAGAGCCCGCCTATTGCACCTTGTCTGCCGGACGACAATCCGGCTTCCGACGAGTCGCCCTTTGCCATGAGGCGAGCGAGGCCCTAAAGGCTCGGGGATATCATTCACAACCGCGTTTCAAGGAATTTCAATGCAGATCCGTTTCGCCGATACCCGTCCAACCGGCGACTTCGCCCTCGTGCTGCCCGCAGCCGGAAGTCAGCGACCCGGCCTCGAGAGCCTGGGCGCGGCGAGGGCCGGGGTCGAGGCCGCGCTGAAGCGTGGACGTTTTGACGGCGATGTCGGCTCGGTGGTCGAATATTTCCTCGAGGGCGAAGGCGGAAGGCGGCTGCTCGTCGTCGGAGCCGGCGGAGAGGCAGCGCGCGGGGATGCACCGGAAAAGCTCGGCGGCACGGTGGTGGCGCGGCTTCTCACTTCCGGCGAAACCCAGGTGGTCATCGATCTTTCTGGCCTCGGGTTCGACGCGGACGCAGCTGCCCGGGTGGCGCTTGCCGCCGCGCTCCGCTCGTGGCGCTACGACCGCTATCGCACCCGCCTCAAGGACAAGCAGAAGCCGACGCTTGCAACCGTGACCATCGTTGGCGCCGACAAGGACGCCGGTAGCCGTTTCGAGAGCCGCTACGCACCGCTCGTCGAGGGCGTTTCCCTGACCCGCGAGCTGGTCACCGAGCCGCCCAACATCATCTATCCCGAGAGCTTTGTCGAACGGGTCGCCAAGAGCGTGAAAGGGCTGGGGCTAGAGGTCGAGACCTATGGTCGCGACGAGATGGCCAAGATGGGCATGGGCGCGCTTCTCGGCGTTGCCCAGGGCTCGGTCCGCGAACCAAGGCTGCTCGTCCTGAAGTGGAATGGCGGCAAGCCGGGCGAAGCGCCGGTCGCGTTCATCGGCAAGGGCGTGACGTTCGACACGGGCGGAATCTCGATCAAGCCGGCCCAGAACATGGACGCCATGAAATGGGACATGGGCGGCGCTGGCGCGGTGGTCGGTGCAATGAAGGCGATCGCCGGGCGCAAGGCCAAGGCCAATGTCGTCGCGGTTTGCGGCCTGGTCGAGAACATGCCCGACGGCAATGCCCAGCGACCCGGCGACGTCGTCACCACCAT
>CAZQLI010000078.1:0-8668 GCA_964594145.1 uncultured Sphingomonas sp.
CCAACACCTGCGGCCTGTTCGAGCCGCAGATGAAGGAGATCAGCGACGCGGTCCATGCCGCAGGCGGCTTCGTTTACTGCGACGGCGCCAATTTCAACGCGATCGTCGGCAAGGTCCGCCCCGGCGACCTCGGCATCGACGCGATGCATATCAACCTCCACAAGACCTTTTCCACGCCGCATGGCGGCGGTGGGCCGGGCTCGGGCCCGGTGGTCCTTTCGGAGGCGCTCTCGCCGTTCGGCCCGCTTCCCTATGCCGCCAGATATGCCGACGGAAGCTACCGGCTGGTCGAGGAAGAAACGGCGGGCGACGAGCATCCCGATGCCTTCGGCCGGATGACCGCCTTCCATGGCCAGATGGGCATGTTCACCAGGGCCTTGAGCTATATCATGTCGCACGGCGCCGACGGGCTGGCCCAGGTGGCGGAAGACAGCGTCCTCAACGCCAACTACCTGCTGAGAAGCCTCGAGGACGTGCTCGACGCGCCCTTCGCCGCCTCGGGCCCCTGCATGCACGAGGCGATCTTCAGCGACCGCGGTTTTGCCGAGGGCTTCTCGACGATCGACGTCGCCAAGGCGCTGATCGACGAGGGCTTCCACCCGATGACCATGTATTTCCCGCTGGTTGTCCACGGCGCCATGCTGATCGAGCCAACCGAGACGGAATCGAAGGCGAACCTCGACCAGTTCATCGCCGCGCTGCGCTCGATTGCGATGCGTGCCCGCTCGGGCGACGAGGCGCTGAAGGCCGCGCCGGTCCATGCGCCGCGGCGCAGGCTCGACGAGACGCTCGCGGCAAGAAAGCCGATCCTCGCCTACAAGACGCCGGCGCCGGACGGCTCGTCGACCGGGCTCGGGGCCCATTTCGGCGGCGGTTGATGGTCGAACCGAACCTGCCCTACCAGATGAGCGACCTTGGCGGTGAAGTCCGCCGCCGGGCCCCTGCCGCCGGGCGCAACATGGGGCCCATCGGCGATGTCCTCGCCGACTGGCTCCCGGCCTTCGGGCTGGTCCTCGAGATCGCGAGCGGAACGGGTGAGCATGCGCTGGCCTTCGCCCGGCGTTTTCCCGGGCTGGAATGGCAGCCATCCGATCCCGACCCCTCGGCACTGGCCTCGATTGCCTCGTGGCGGGAAGAAGGCCCGCCCAATCTCCTTCCACCGGTCGAGCTCGACGCTGGCGCCCGGGACTGGCGGGTCGGCCGGGCCGACGCCATGCTTTGCATCAACATGGTCCATATTTCGCCGTGGGAAGCCTCGCTCGGCCTCCTGGACGGCGCCGGGCGCCTGCTTGGGGAAGGAGCCCCGCTGATCCTTTACGGGCCCTGGCTCGAGGAAGGCGTCGCGACCACCCCCACCAACCAGGCCTTCGACATCAGCCTTCGCGACCGCGACCCGAGCTGGGGCCTGAGGCGGGTGGAGATATTCGCGCGGGAAGCGGCGCTAAGGGGACTGGTTCTTGGCGGCAGGGTCGAGATGCCCTCCAACAACCTCATGCTTCGCTTCGACCGGAAGGGCTGAGCGCTCCCACCACGACAGTGCAAGCATCACCGAGGCGATGGCGAGCGCCCAGCCGCCGACCACGTCGCTCGTCCAGTGCACTCCAAGGATGATGCGCGTGACACCGATGACGAGGCTGAGAGCGATCGCGGCGACGGCGCCGGCCCGGCGGTGGCGCCGGGGAAGGGCGAGGAGTGCGATCGCGAGGTAAACGGTCATGCTGTTGGCTGCATGACCGCTCGGGAATGCCATGCTCTCGACGAGATATTCGCCGCCCAGCGGCCTTGGGCGCCCGAGTGCACCCTTGAGAAGATCGACAAGCAGCCGCTCGCCAAGCACGGTGACGCTTAGCAGGAGGCCGAGCTTCCACTTTTTGCGGACCAACAGCAGGAGAAGGGCGACGAGCCCGGCGGGGAGGGTGACTGCCGCTCCACCGAGCCTCGTGACCAGCCGGGACAGCTCGGAAAGGATCGGCGCTGCTTCCCTCGCCTGCGCCGCAAAGGCCGCGACCTCGCGGTCCGGCCCGAAAGAGGGCCCGCCGATCCAGCCGGCAAAAAGGAACAGCAGCAGCATCGATACTGCAAGCCAGGAGCGAGGGCCCAAATTCATGCACTTGTTAAACGAAGTTTTACCGCTTCGGGCTAGAGGGAGCTCATGGACGAGAGCAGCAAGAGCCAGAATCGCAAGACGCGCCGGTCAAACGTGCTGATGGCGGCTAGCCTCGAGCTGTCCGGGACGTCGCTGCCGGTGAAGCTGCGCAATCTCAGCGCAGAAGGAGCACTGGTCGAAGGTGACAGGCTCCCGGTCGAGGGCGCCTCGATCCTGTTCCGAAAGGGCGACCTTGGCGTTTCCGGGACCGTTGCCTGGGTCAAGGGCCGACAGGCCGGGATCAATTTCGGGACGAAGCTCAACCCGGAGCAGCTGCTTCGCCATGTCCCGGCGCCAAGGCCGCGGGTCACCCCGCAGTTCCGCCGGCCGGGCCTGACCAAGTTCGCTGACACGGACACCGGCTATGGCGACGCCTGGCACTGGCGCCTGCCGGGCTCGGCCGACTAATTTTCCAGGATTGAAAGCGGGGGAAGCGAGGCGGCGAAGGTCAGCTGTTGGCGACCTCGCCCTGCAGTTCACGCCGCTGCTGAAGCCAGGAAACGAGATCGGAAAGCGGGATCAGCCGGTTGAAGGTGATCCCGGTAAACCCGCTCTCGGTCCAGCAGGCGATCCCGCGCTGTGGTTCGAGCCCGGGGAGGGCGAGGACGACGTCCGTCCCGTTCGGGAGCACGGTTTCGCAGGCAATCTTCACGCCGCCCTGCGAAATGTCGCAGACCCGAACACGAAGCATGTTGGCGCCGTCGCGAAGCATGGCGTGGCAGTCGACCTCGATGCGCGGCATTCGTGGCCGAGGGCCCTGCATGCTGTTGGACAATATATCGATGACGTCGATTGCCTCGTCGAAGGCGATTCCGGCGCTCTCGCCACGGGTCCAGCTGATCTTTCCGCTGATCGGCTGGCCGCTCTTGAGTTCGACGGTTACCGGCGTTCCCTCGGCAATAGAGGTGTAGAGCCGGATCATCATCCCGCCTGCCGAGATATTCTTGATGAGGCAAAGCTCCCGCCGGTCCCCGACCACGATCGAGCCCACCCGGTAAAGCGTCATCAGGCGCTGCCCCTCACGGCGGTCCGTATCGACCCGCGGCGGCGCGTCCGACAGCGAATAGAGCGTCGTCTCAACAGGCTGGATATTCACGCAATTGCTCCACGGAAGGTCCGGTCCACTTCCAGGCGGGGCCGAGCCACCCCTTCCTGGTCCGGTCGCGACCTTAGGAAGAACACCCCTAACAATCTATTGCGGGTGGAACCGAAGCGGTGCCTTTCATTTGTCGAAATGGATCGGCGGTTCGCGGGACGAGCGCTTGCCGGTCGGCGCCGCGAGGAGTAAATCTCGACACAGCCCTCGTCTCGAAGGGCCGGAAGCTAGACCTCATGGCATTTTCCCACACGTTCGCAGCCTTCCTCCTTCTCGGAAGCACGCCCGTTGCCGCGGAGCCCCAGCGCCTCGAGGCGATCGTCGCGCCGGCTCCGCAGATCGACAGCACGACCATCACCGACGAGGTCGAGATCGGCAGGGATGCAGACGACAGGATGACCGTATCGGTCAGCGTCGCCGGACGGGGGCCCTATCGATTTCTCGTCGATACCGGCTCCGAGCGGACCGTGATCTCGAGGCAGCTTGCCGAGCGGCTCAACCTTCAGTCCGGCGACGACGCCATTCTCCACAGCGTGGTCGGCGCAAACGATGTCGAGACCGTCTTCATCCCCCACCTCCAGGTCAGCGGCAACAGCCTCTCCGTGGTGGATGCACCGGCGCTCGAGGCTTCGAACATCGGCGCCGACGGGATGCTCGGGATCGACAGCCTTCGATCGCAGCGCGTGCTGTTCGATTTCAAGGCCAATACCATGTCGATCACGCCGTCGAGCCGCCCGGTCGAGAAGGTCGAGGGCGACACGATCGTCGTCCGCGCCCGGCGCCGCCATGGCCGACTGGTTTTTACCGATGCCAAGATCGACGGCCAGAGCGTCACGGTCATCGTCGACACCGGTTCCCAGGTCACGATCGGCAATCTCGCGCTCCAGCGGAGCCTGATGAAGCGGCGGCTGTGGCAGGTACCCAACCCGGTCACGATTGAATCCGTGACCGGCGAGACCATGAAGGCGCGGGTCGCGATGCTGAAGGAACTCGAACTCGGCGGCGTCCAGCTCGAGGATCTTTCGGTTGCCTTCGCCGATGCGCATATCTTCAAGCAGCTTGAGCTCGAGCACCGCCCGGCGCTGCTCCTCGGGATGAACGCGATGCGCGCCTTCGACCGGATCTCGATCGACTTCCACTCGAAAAAAGTGCGCTTCGTTCTGCCTGGAACGAGCATGGTGCCCTCGCTGAGGGTTGCCGCGGCCGGCGGCATCTAGGCCAGAAAAATGCCCGGGCAAACTTGGGTTTGCCCGGGCGAAAGTTTCCCTGTTCTCGATGTTTTCGATCAGCCGCGTTCGGGCTCCGGCGGCGGCGGCGGCGGCGGCGGCGGAGGCGGTGGCGGCGGGCAGGCGTCCGTCGCCAGGATCACCGAGCCGTCCGGGCAGGTCTGCGTCGCCGGTGGAGGCGGCGGCGGAGGCGGCGGGGGCGGAGGCGGCGGGGGCGGCGGTTCAGCCGCACCGCCGAAGTTGAAGATCAGGCTCGCCAGCAGGCTGTGCGACCGGAACTTCTCTTCCATGTTGGCGAACAGGTCGGCATCGGTCGTGCGGGTGACCACCACCGGTGCGCCGAGATCATCGAGCACGGTCCTGGTCTCGGTGTTGCCGAGCAGTCCGACCCCGAGGTCATCGGCGATATCGAGCTTGCCCGTGCGGAAGTAACGATATTTGAGACCAAGGTCGATATTGGGGCTGAGCGCATAGCGGACACCCGCGATGAGTTGGCCGGCCCAACTGCTGTCCTTCTCGCCAAGCGCCTTCACCCGCGCCCGGCCGAAGCCAATGCCGCCGTAGAAGGAAAGGCCGTCCTCGTTACCCACGTCGACGAGGGCGTTGACCATCGCCGACATGACGGTGACCTTGCCGTCGAGATCGAAGTCCGCGTCGACCAGTGCAGGGAGCGTCCCGACCGGGTCCGGCGCGACATCGACGTCGGGCCGGTTAAGGGCGGTGTTGAGGTCGAAAATGAAGTCGTCATCCACTCCAAGCTCATCGAGCTTGGCGCGCTTCCAGCCGAGTTCGCCCTCGAGCCGGAACATGCCGAAATCATAGCCGATGATGGCATCGATATCGAGGCCGCGCTTATATTCGATGCCGAAGGCGTCGTTGAATTCCGTGTCAGCCGGTGCGGCGCCCGGGAAGGCGAGCGTCCCCGTGTCGACGGTCGTATAGTCGATATCGACATCGGCGTCATTGTCTCTCGGGAAAAGTACGCCTCCCTCGATCCCGAAATATGGCTGGCCGTCACGCGCCTGGGCCGGCGCGGCGATGGCCACGGCCGCGACTGCGACCAACAAGTAGCTACGCATCCAATGTACCCCTTCTGGTGGTAGGTGAGATGCCGCCCAAACCCCTCGCACCGGTGAAGGTTTCCGGAAGAGACTAAAATGGCCGAGGATTTACAGCGCCTTGTGTCCTATGGGCCACAATTCATGACTGATGGGCCGAAACGTGGCTCAAGGGGTTGAACCCCCATGGGCAGGTTGCGTTAATATAGGCTCCTGTAGGAGCGGGATGTGCAACGGATGATGTGGACGAAATTGACCCTAACGGCCGTCGCGGCGGCATCAATGCCAGCGGCGATGCAGGCCCAGACGGTGCCGGTGACCACCGCGGCAGCCCAGCCGGTGGCAGCCCATGTCAGTGACGACATCTCCCGTTTCTACACCGCCAGCAACAATGCCCCGATCTGGTTTCGCGCCGGACAGGCCGAGGCGGGGCCAGCACTTGTGAATATCCTGCGCCGAGCGCCGATCGATGGGTTTGCGCGCGGGCCCCAGCTTGCGGCCGATGTCGAGGCCGCCCTTGCCAGGGCCCAGACTGGTGATGCCGCGGCCGTCCAGGCGGCTGAACGGATCATGTCGGCGGCCTGGATTTCCTACATGCGTGCGCTGCACGCGCCGACTCCTGGCATGCTCTACGGCGAAAAATGGGTCACCCCGACGATGCCTTCATCGTTCGACGTGCTTCGCAAGGCGCTTCACGCGCCCTCGCTGGCGCAGCATCTCGAGAAGGAGTCGAGGCTCAATCCGATCTATGGCGCCCTTCGCGAGACCGCGATCAAGGAAGCAGCGCTTCCGGGCGGCGGCAATTCTGCCCGCTATGCCGCCAACCTCGAGCGCGCACGGTCCATTCCGGCCACTGGCCGCTTCGTCCTCGTCGACGCCGCGACCGCGCGGCTGTGGATGTATGAGAACGGCCAGCCCGTCGACTCCATGAAGGTCGTCGTTGGCAAGCTCGACTATCGCACGCCAATGATCGCCAGCGTCATCTGGTACACGACCTTCAATCCCTATTGGCACGTGCCCGATCACCTCGTTCGGCAGACCATTGCGGTCAATGTCCAGAAGCGGGGCGAGGGGTATCTCAAGCAGAACGGCTACCAGATCGTCTCCGACTATGGCGACAATGCCACGATCATCCCGGCGAGCAGCATCGACTGGAAGTCGGTTGCCTCGGGCCAGACGAAGATCAAGATGCGCCAGCTGCCGGGGCCGACGAACTCAATGGGCAAGATGAAGTTCAACTTCGCCAACCCGGAAGGCATTTACCTCCACGACACCCCCAACAAGGCCTATTTCAAGCAGTCGAACCGGGCGCTCAGCAACGGTTGCATCAGGCTTGAAGACGCACAGCGCCTCGGCCGCTGGCTGATGGGTCGGGACCCGGTCGCGCCGTCCAGCTCTCCGGAACAGCATGTCCAGCTGCCGCAGGGCGTGCCGGTCTATGTCACCTATCTCACCGCCCAGCCGCACCTCGGCGAGGTTGCGCTCGCCCGCGACGTTTACGGGTGGGATGCCCGCTCGACCGTGAGCACCGCGGCGGTGATGCAGGCTGCCGGAGCCGGTTCCTGAGTGGGACCGGCCACGCCCGCATAATCGCATTGTCGCGTTAGATAGTCGGTTGCCAGCCTTGAAGGCTGTGCCTATGTGCGCGGTCGTGGGCCGTTAGCTCAGTCGGTAGAGCAACTGACTTTCGGTGGAAGCCCAGGGCGGGAAACCTCCTGGTGAAAAGGTGTCAAACTCGGGGAACCCTTCCGCGTCGCGGCGATGGCAATCCCGAGCCAAGCCCCCGCAAAACGGGGGAAGGTGTAGAGACTTGACGGCACCCACCTAAACCGGCGCCAGGCCGGCATGGTGATGAGAAAGTCCAGACTCCAAACGCCCTCATGGGCGGCGGCGAAAGCCGTGGCGGGTAAGTAATCAGTAGGTCGCTGGTTCGAATCCAGCACGGCTCACCAACTTCCAATGGTCCGTACCGGACACATAGGTCACAGATTATTCCGGAGACATAGGTAACACTTTGGCTCCGAAGGGTGAAGTTGCCGGCTCAGCTTCCTTTGTTCCGGCGCGTGCGCCTTTTGCCGAGCCGCGACAGGAGGTGGCGCACGGTAAGTCCATTGTGGATTCGCCATGCCGGAGCGATCGCCGCCATGGGGCCCAGCACAAAGCTTCGTTCCCCGAGCCTCGGGTGGGGAATGTTGAGAGACCGGGATGAAAATCGGCCCTTGTCCCAGGCAACGAGATCAAGGTCGAGGACCCTGCTGCTCCAGCGCTTCCCCGGCCTCCTGCCGAACTCCCGCTCGATCTGCTTGAGCGCCCTGAGCATCGCGACGGGCTCAAGCTCGCTTTCAACGAGGGCGGCGGCATTCGCGAAATCCCGGCCTGCGCCGCCGACGGCCTTGTTGAGGATAATGGGCGAAGCATCGAACAGGTCGAAGTCGGCGTCGAGCCGCGCTATTGCAGATTCCACCACGCCGGAGGGACGGCCATGGCGAACGTGGCGCCGGTTGGACCCGATGGCGATGGCATAGAGATGGCGCACGCGGCACCGCCTAGAGCAGAGCGGGGGAGGAGGCTAGGGTGCCAATATGCTCGCTCCTGCCGATCTTTCCCCCATCCCGGGCACCGAGGCGCCCCGCGATTGCGCCCGATGTCCAAGGCTTGTCGAACTTCGCCACGAACTGCGTGCTCATCATCCGGACTGGTGGAACGCGCCCGTGCCAGCCTTTGGTGACCCCGAGGCGTGGCTGGCGATCGTCGGCCTTGCGCCCGGGAAGCGGGGAGCCAATCGGACGGGCCGGGCTTTCACCGGGGACTTTGCAGGACAGCTATTGTTCGACACCCTCGCCGGCTGCGGCCTGGCGAAAGGGAATTATGGCGCAAGTCGCGACGATGGCCTGGCCTTGAGCGGAGCCATCATCCTCAACGTCGTCAAATGCCTTCCGCCGGGAAACCGGCCGCTGCCTGCCGAGGCTGACAATTGCCGGCCATTTCTCGTAGCTTCAATCGATGCTCTTGCCGGGCTCCGGACAAGCGGGTCGCGCCGGCGCCGCTTCGCAGGCGACGAATGCGGCGGCGCCTTCATCCGCCTCCTCCGCCGAAGCGCTGCTGCGCGAGCACTTCGCCGACGACGCCGAGCGCGAGGACG
>CAZQLI010000079.1:0-8610 GCA_964594145.1 uncultured Sphingomonas sp.
CCTTGACCTCAGGATGGGGCTCTACCGCCGCCTCGGCGAGCTCGACGACCGCCAGGAGGTGGAAGCGTTTGGCGCCGAGCTGATCGACCGGTTCGGGAAATTGCCACCGGAAACCAACAACCTGCTGCAAATCGTTGAAACCAAGATCAATTGCCGGAAGGCCTGCATCGCCAAGCTCGACGTCGGCGCCAAGGGCGCGGTGGTGACATTCGCGCAATCGGGCTTTCCCGACCTCCCGGGTCTACTCGGCTACGTCGAGAGGCTGAAGGGCGCGGCCAAGCTCAGGCCCGACAGCAAGCTCGTCATCAGCCGGGAATGGCCAACTGGCGAAGCGAGGCTTCACGGGGCATTGCAGATTTCGCGGGGGTTGATGCGGGTCCTTGCAGCCGGTGAAGCCAGGAAAGAGCTGGAGCCGGCCTAGGCAGCGCTCCGTTCTGCAGCCGCAACGAAGCGGGAGAGTTCTTCCTCGTCAAGTGCTCCTGCGCCAAGGAAGCCCTGGTAAAGGTCGCAGCCCCATTCCTCGAGCAGGTGGAGCTGGGCGATATTCTCGACGCCCTCGACGATCACCTTGAGCTTGAGCTCACGTGCAAGCCCGATCATCGCCTTGACGATGATCCGGTCACGGCTACCGCCGACGATGTCGGCGATCATCGCCCGGTCGATCTTGATTGCATCGAGCGGGAGCGAGGCAAGATAGGCAAGGCTCGAGTAGCCGGTCCCGAAATCGTCGATGGCGATTCGAACGCCGGCGGCACGAAGCCGGGCGAGCCTTCCCGCCACCTCGTGGCTATCGGCCATCAGGCTGCTCTCGACGATCTCGACCGTGACCTTCTCGGGCTTCATGCCGGCGTCCGCGATCTCGGCGAGCAGCCATTGCTCATAGCCGTGGCGTTCGAGGTCCCGTGGCAGGAGATTGATCGAGAGCCACAGGCGGGACAGCGGGCCGTTCCAATTCCCGGCGACCCGCAGCGCCTTTCGCTGCATGAAACGGGAAAGCCGCTCCGACAGGCCGGCTGCCTCGGCGCGAGCGAATAATTCCTCGGCTGAGTTGACGCCATCCCAGCGCGCCAGCGCCTCGACGCCGCAGATCCGGCCACTTGCCGGTTCGATCTGCGGCTGGAAGCGCAATTCCACCCGGTCGCGACGAATTGCCTGTTCAAGAGCGCGGTCACGCTTTTGCGAAGCGGGCGCCGGACAAGGTTTATCCGACGCCCGCTTGCCCCCAAAAGAAACTGGCCAATGCCATCCGCGCATCACTGATGTTTAGCTGCCCCGGGAAACTGGCCCAACGGGGCTTTCGGCGGCGCTCCGTTTCGGGACAGTAGCGCTTTTTAGCCGAATCCTTATGGTGGCACCCGTGAAGCTCGAAAGCGCCTCGACTGCATCACCGGAGCGCGATCTTGCCGCGCGCGCCATCGGGCTGGTCGCATCGCAGGGCGAAGCGGCAATGGCCGCCGAAAAGCTGCTTCGACGGCGCTATAGCTGGGCGGAACCCGACGAGGCCGAAACGCTGGTGGCGCTGGGAGGCGACGGCTTCATGCTCCAGACGCTCCACGCCATGCTCGCCGAAGGAAATTCGAAACCCGTGTTCGGGATGAACCGGGGGACATTCGGTTTCCTGATGAACGACTGGCGCCTCGATAATCTCTACGAACGCATCGCGGCGGCAAAGCACATCCGCGTCGCGCCATTGAAGATGGACACGACCGATATCCACGGGGAAAGCTGGTCCCACCCGGCAATCAACGAGGTCTCGCTGCTTCGCGAAACCCGCCAGACAGCGAAGATCGAGACCTGCGTTAACGGACGGGTAGTGATGCCGGAGCTGGTTGCCGATGGAGTGCTGGTCGCGACTCCTGCCGGCTCCACGGCGTATAATCTATCCGCCCACGGCCCGATCCTGCCGCTATCGGCCCGGATGCTGGCGCTGACGCCGATCAGCCCCTTCCGCCCGCGACGATGGTCAGGGGCCATCCTTCCAGATGACGTCTCGATCCGGTTCCGGATCCTCGAAGCGAGCAAGCGACCAGTTGCTGCTGTGGCGGACCAGTTCGAGGTGCGGGAGGTCTGCGAAGTCGACGTTACGCTCGATCGGTCCAGGTCGCTTACCCTGCTGTTCGATCCCGAGCATGCACTGGATGAGCGGATCGCGATGGAGCAGTTTGCCCATTAGTGATTATTTGCCAAACCTGCCGCGAATTCTGCTTCAATTTGCTCCATGTGACTTGCAACACACGCGATCCTCGTTATAGGCGGCCTCGCTCCCGACAACGGAGCCGCTCCCCGGTAGCTCAGCGGTAGAGCATCCGACTGTTAATCGGACGGCCGCCTGTTCGAATCAGGCCCGGGGAGCCACACTTTTCCGCAGGGATCCGCGGCTTCACTTTCAGGTTTGAGGGCGTGCGAAGTGGCACGATTTGGCCTTCACTCTTTTGACGCTGCTCAGCGATCGAGCCTTCACCCTGCGGATTCGTCTAACAGAGAATTACGTCTATGCCGATCGTGGATCGCTGAGGCTCACGACCATAAACAGAGACTCTCGGCAGCGGCCCAAAATGCGCGCCGGGACGCTCAATCGATCTTGCACCGGACCGCCCGCGATCGACCAGAGTCGCGGTTGCCCCTGTGCGGCGCTGTCGCGTAACGCCGTTTGCAAGTGCTCAGGATTATTAAAGACCGGTGTGTATCGTTTGCCGTCGCTGACGAGTCCCAGACAACCATTGCTGCGGTCGAAGTGGCCACGATATTCGACAGCATTGATAACGACCAGCTGTTCCGGCTTCACGTCCGTTCGCTGAAAGGCGGTCACGCCGTCCTGCACTTGCCGAACGACCTTCAATTCGCCGCTCGAGCAAGATACCAGCAGAGTCGCGAAGCAAGCCAGCCACCGCGTCATGGATTCCAAGTTCCCGAGAGCGTCTTCACCTGCATCGGCTGCGCGTCATTAATGCGATCGATAGGCATACAATAGAGTTCGCAGGCGCCGCCGTAGACCGCGGTATCGCACGGCGTCGATGCGCTTGGGGCATTACTGCCGGAGACAAGTCCGGCCGCTCTTATTGCTCCATTGACGGGAGGCAGGAAGACCGGTCCCCCGCTGTCTCCGGCCCACGCGATCACACGCTGATTGGAATTGCCCACAGCGATCATTCCCGTGCGCTGGACTCCATCCTCCGTCACGTAAGAGGCATAATCACTGACAATCTGCCCGCAGGACAGGCCGGTCCTCTGACCGCTCTTGCACATGGTTACGCCCATCCCATGATTGATCACGTACAATCCATCCTCAATTGGGAGGTAGCCGCTGTTGGGGTAACCAGCGACGGAGTTGACGATGCTAGTGCCACGGATGGTGATGTTATTGACGTACCAGATGTAGCCATAGATAGTCAGCCGCTCCGTCGGATGAACCTTGAAATCGTATCGCGCCGAGTTCTGATGAACCCTCGGCGGGTTCAGGGTGACGTAGTGGCCGTTTACGTAGATCGACGGGTTGACCCGGAACAATGACCTGCTGTCGTCACTCCGTAACTGGCGTCGGACATTCTGACGACAAAGCCTGACGTGCAGCGCGGGTCATTCGGACCCGCATACATTGCCCATCCGCCGTAGGTATAGTCGCCAGACACATAGCCCGCCTGAGAGTCCCGCGGTAGGTTCCCGACCGTTACCAGCACATCCGGAGCCAGGTCAGCGGGGACGAGTGCGGATGCCCGAGTTCGGTTAGCACTGCCCTCAACCACCACAACAAACTTCTGATTTCTGTGATCGAAGCGCACCAGGGATCGCACTCCGCCGGAATTCAAGGTTGCTACTAGCCTGTCGGTGATCTCATGGACCGCGCGCTCGGGCCGCGCAGCACGCCGAATCTGAACATATTGCCGCAGGTTTGGAGCGATTTCCTCGCGGGCGAGCGTGCGTGTTTCAGCGTCCGTGAACAAAAGGACTATCTGATAGACTGGTGCATGATCGATGAACATTCCACCGAATGTGGCCGGATTGCTCCCCCGCAATCGATGCACTAGCTCCGCGACTTGTTGCTCAAGCCTCAAGCGTTCCGCGGCTTCGTTTCGGCTTATTTTGTATTTCGCCGTAAGTAGGTCGATCCCGGGCTCTTCAGATCGCGTAGCCTGATCCAAGGAGGGTACCGGCGGTACCGGAGGTGCCTGAGCTTCACGGGTTCAATGGCACCACAGGCCAGACTCATTACGCAGACAAGGGCCGACCGTCTCATGGAGATACCTCCATTCCACATTTGCATTCGGCACGCGTTCTAAACACCGGTTGCAACCAGCAGGTTGCATGTTGAGGGACCGGGCGAGGGCCGCATCAGTCGGCTGGAATCAAGCCGGCGCACCGAAGGCCGGGGATCATCTCACGGATCTCCTCAGCATTTTCGAAGAGCGCGGTTCTAATATCGTCTACGAAGGGGAGCCATTTTCTTTGCACCGATGTGCCACAAGGCGACCCCTGTTTCCGCGGGATAGCCATCCTTTTCCTGTGCCATAACTGGAGGCGCCTGCCAGTTCGGCGGCGCCGCTGCCAGTTTCGCCTCTTCAGTTTGCCGACGCGGTTCTAAGAAGGCCGTTCCACAGCCCTGCGATCAGCCTTCGATAGCGGCCATCAGCGAGGCATTGCCGCCAGCCGCGGTCGTATCGATGCAGGTCACCCGCTCGGTCGCGAAGCGCGCCACATAATGGGGGCCACCGGCCTTGGGCCCGGTTCCCGAAAGCCCCTCCCCTCCGAACGGCTGGCTTTCCACCACGGCACCGATCTGGTTGCGGTTGACGTAGAAATTTCCAACCCGGGCATGGGCCTCGACGAACTGGCGGGTGGTGTCGATCCGGCTCTGGAGCCCGAGTGTCAGGCCGTAGCCGGTGGCGTTGATCGCCTCGATCACCTTTCCAAGTTCCCCCGCCTTCCACCTGATGACGTGGAGGATGGGCCCGAAATGCTCGCGGTCGAGCTCTGAAAGGCTGTCGATCTCGTACATGGCCGGCGCGACGAAATGCCCCCGCGCGGCCTGCGGCGGCAGTTCGAGCTCGCACAAGAGGCGCCCGTTGGTCTTAAGCTCCGCCAGGTGATCGTCGAGCGCGGCCTTGGCTTCGGCGTCGATCACCGGGCCGACATCGGTCGACAGCTCTCCGGGATCGCCAATGGTAAGCGCCTGCATCGCCCCGGAAATCATTTCCAGCATCGAATCCGCGACGTCTTCCTGGATGAAGAGGACGCGCAGCGCCGAGCAGCGCTGGCCCGCGCTCTGGAAGGACGAGGCAATGACGTCGCGCGTCACCTGCTCGGGGAGCGCCGAAGAATCGACGATCATCGCATTTTGCCCGCCTGTCTCGGCAATGAGCGGGACGATGGGACCGCTGCGCCCGGCGAGCGAGCGGTTGATTGCCCGGGCCGTGTCGGTCGAGCCCGTGAACGCGACGCCGCCGATCTTCGGGTGGCCGGTCAATGCCGCGCCGACGCGGCCGTCACCCGGGGCCAGCTGGACGATCTCTTTCGGGATCCCTGCTGCATGCATCAGCTCAATTGCCCTCGCGCCGATGAGCGGTGTCTGCTCGGCTGGCTTGGCGATGGCCGCGTTTCCGGCGGCAAGTGCTGCCGCCACCGGGCCGATGAAGATTGCCAGCGGGAAGTTCCAGGGGCTGATGCAGACGAACACGCCGCGGCCATGCATCCGCAGCTCGTTCAATTCGCCGGTCGGCCCCGGAAGGCCGGTCGGCTCGCTGAGCCTTCGCGCCTCGCTGGCGTAATAGCGCAGGAAATCGACCGCCTCGCGGACCTCGAGCACCGCGTCGACGACCGTCTTCCCGGCTTCCCGGATGCAAAGCGAAAACAGCTCCTCGCGACGCTCTTCGAAGAGATCGGCTGCACGGTCGAGCAAGTCGGCACGGGCCATACCGCCGAGCTTGTCCCACTCGATCTGCGCGCCAAGCGCCGACCGCACCATCCGGTCGACGTCCTCATCGCTCGCGAAATGGGCGACGCCGACCTCGATCGACCTGTCATGGGGCGAACATATGCGCTGGGTTTCGCCGCCACGTCCGCCGGTTGGAAAGGCGGTCCAGGTCTTCGTTTCCAGTTTACGCAGCTTTGCCATCAGCGGATCGCGCACCGCCGGGTCGCTGAGGTCAGCGCCCGCGCTGTTCAGGCGGCCCTTGCCGAAGATGGCGTTGGGAAGCGGGATCGCCGGGTTTCGCTTCGGCTCGAGCTTCTCGAGCTCGGCGACGGGATCGCGCACCAGCTCGTCCACCGGGACCTCCTCGTCCGCGATCCGGTTGACGAAGCTCGAATTGGCACCGTTTTCGAGAAGCCGGCGGACGAGGTAGGCGAGAAGTTCCTTGTGGCTTCCAACCGGGGCGTAGAGCCGGACCGGCGTCAGTTCCTCGCCGAGCCCCCGCTCGAGCTTGGCAAGCTCCTCGTACAGTTCCTCGCCCATGCCGTGCAGCCGCTGGAACTCGAACTTCACGTCGCCGGCTAGCGCCTTCACTGCGCCGATCGTGTTGGCATTATGCGTGGCGAAGGCCGGGTAGATGCAGTCGCTTGCTGCAAGCAGCCGCTTCGCGCAGGCAAGGTAGCTTACATCGGTTGCGACCTTGCGGGTGAAGACGGGATAGTCGGGAAGGCCGGCGACCTGGGCCATCTTGATCTCGCTGTCCCAGTAAGCGCCCTTGACCAGCCGGACCATCAGCTTGCGGCCATGTTTCCTTGCAAGTTCGATCGCCCAGTCCACGGTCGGGACTGCGCGTTTTGCATAGGCCTGGATGGCCAGCCCGAATCCGCCCCAGTCGTTGGCGAATAGCCGGTCGTCGGAGACGATCGCCTCGATGAGGTCCATCGAGAGCTCGAGCCGGTCGGCTTCCTCGGCGTCGATGGTGAGGTGAATGTCGGCCTTGGCGGCGCGCGAAACGAGGTCCTGGAGGACTGGAAGGATCGCGGCCTTGGCTTCTTCGGCGTGGCTCCACTCGTAGCGCGGGTGCAGCGCGGAGAGCTTGACCGAGATCCCGGGCGCGACCCGAAATCCGCCCCGCGCGGTCGCGGCGATCGCGTCGAGCGCGTCGGCATAGGCCCTGGCATAGCGCTTGGCGTCGGCATGGGTCTTGGCTGCTTCGCCGAGCATGTCGAAGCTGTGGCTCCAGCCCCTGGCCCGCTCCGGGGCCGCGCGCTTCAGCGCCTCGTCGATGGTCCGGCCGAACACGAACTGCCGGCCGAGGATCTTCATTGCCTGGCTGACTGCGGTCCGGATCACCGGCTCGCCGAGCCGGCCGACTGCCCGGCCGAGCGCGGCGCGCCAATTGTCGGTCCGGTCGTTCGCCTCTTCCAGGACTTTCCCGGTGAGGAGCAGCGAAAAGGTCGCGGCATTGACGAAGGTGGAGCGGCTTTCGCCCAGCTTCTCGGCCCAGTCGGGGCCGGAGAGCTTGTCGGCAATGAGG
This sequence comes from uncultured Sphingomonas sp., assembly GCA_964594145.1. Classification (GTDB taxonomy): domain Bacteria; phylum Pseudomonadota; class Alphaproteobacteria; order Sphingomonadales; family Sphingomonadaceae; genus Sphingomicrobium. The sequence continues at coordinate 7,443 of CAZQLI010000079.1, forward strand.
TCGTCGGCGGTTTCGGCATCCGGGATGCGAAGAAGCGCCTCGGCAAGGCACATCAGCGCGATGCCCTCGTCGGACCCGAGGTCATAGGCCTGGAGGAAGGCATCGAGGCCGGCCGCCTTGTGGTCGCGAACCGCCTTTACCAGGGTCCGGGCGATCGCCCCTGCTTCTCCCAGCTGTGCCGGTGGAAGCTTCGCCTGGGCAAGACGCTGGCGAACGATATCATTCTCGTCGGGTCGATAGGCCTGACGAAGCGAGTGGCGGTTGATCATGCCCGGCAGTTTCCTGGATCAGGCCTGGCCGTGGCAGTGCTTATATTTGAGCCCCGATCCGCATGGGCAGGGAGCATTGCGGCTGGCCGGGGCAACGACGGTGTCACCGTCGGCGGTCTGCTCCGGCAGCGGCGGCTGCGGCGCGTGGAGCGGCGGCAGGTTCGACAGCAGCGCGCCGCCCGAATCAAAGTCGGCCGTGTCGTCGTCGCCGGAAAGCGGATCGATGTGGTGGGTGATGAACTCGGGCAGCGCAAAGGCACCTGCCGGGGCCATCGGGATCGGCTCTTCGAACTGGACCTGCGCCCTCATCAACATCCGGGTCACGTCCTCCCGGATTGCGACCAGCAGCCTTTCGAAGAGGAGGAAGGCTTCCTGCTTATATTCGTCGATCGGCTTCTTCTGGGCGAAGCTGCGAAGGTGGATGACCTGGCGCAGCGCGTCGAGCGTCGCCAGATGCTCCTTCCAGTGATGGTCGAGGTTCTGGAGAAGGATATTCTTCTCGACCTGGATCCACTGCTCGCGCTCGATCGACTCGGCCTTGGCGACCATCTTCTCGTCGGCCATCTTCTGGAGGCGCTCGATGATGATCGCCTGGTCGACCTCGTCTTCCTGGAGCCAGTCCTCGAAGGGCGGTTCGAGATCGAGCACCTCGCTCACATTTTCGCGGAGACCCTCCATGTCCCATTGCTCGGGGTAGGTGGCTTCCGGGCAGCTGGCCATGACGAGGCCCTCGATGGTCTCGGCCCGGAAATCCTCGATGACGTCGCTCACATGCTCGGCGTCCATGATCTCCGAGCGCTGCTCGTAAATGACCTTGCGCTGGTCGTTCATCACGTCGTCGAACTCGACGACCTGCTTGCGGATGTCGTAGTTGCGCGCCTCGACCTTCTTCTGCGCGG
>CAZQLI010000080.1:0-8604 GCA_964594145.1 uncultured Sphingomonas sp.
GACGACCTGACTTGACGAAAAATGGAGACGATAGATGGGAATGCTGGTCGACGGAAAATGGCATGATGCCTGGTACGACACGGCGGCTACAGGTGGCCGTTTCGTACGCAGCGACAGCCAGTTTCGCAGCTGGATCACTGCCGACGGTTCGGCCGGGCCGACCGGCGAGGGCGGATTCAAGGCCGAGCCCGGTCGCTACCATCTCTACGTCAGCCTTGCATGCCCCTGGGCGCACCGCGTGCTTATCATGCGGGCGCTCAAGGGCCTCGAGGAGATGATCCCGGTCTCGGTCGTCCACTGGCTGATGGCCGAGGACGGCTGGACCTTCGCCGATGGGCCCGGCGTCGTCGCGGACCCTGTCAATAATGCCCGCTTCCTTCGCGACGTCTACACGGCAGCCCAGCCCCGCTACAGTGGCCGGGTCACCGTCCCGGTCATTTGGGACAAGCAGCGCGGAACGATCGTCAATAACGAGTCCTCCGAGATCATCCGGATGCTGACCCGGGCGTTTGACGATGTCGGGGCGAAACCCGGCGACTATTATCCCGAGGCGCTTCGCGCCGAGATCGATGCAGTGAACGACCGCGTTTACGGCGGCCTCAACAACGGCGTTTACAAGGCCGGGTTCGCAACCAGCCAGTCGGCCTATGAAGAGGCGGTCCAGGGCGTTTTCGAAACGCTCGACTGGCTCGAGGAACTCCTCTCGAGCCAGCCCTATCTCGCCGGAAACCAGCTGACCGAGGCGGACATCCGCCTGTTCACGACGCTCGTCCGGTTCGACGAGGTCTACCACGGCCACTTCAAGTGCAACCACCGGCGTATCGTCGACTATCCGAGCCTTTGGGCTTTCACCCGCGAGCTGTTCCAGCTGCCGGGGGTCGCCGAGACCGTGAACTTCGAACATATCAAGGGCCATTATTACCAGAGCCACCGGACCATCAATCCGACCGGCATCGTCCCGGTCGGGCCATCGCCGGATTTCCTCGCGCCGCATGGCCGCGAGGCATTGCGGAAGGCTCCGGCCGAGCTTCTCGAGGAAGGTGCATGATGCCAGCAATTTCCCTGCTCGGGCTGTCGGGGAGCCTTCGCTCCCAATCCTATTCCACCGGAATCCTCCGGACCCTCCGGGAAAGAAGCCCGGAAGGGGTCGAGCTCGTAATCCACGACCTCTCGGACGTGCCGCTGTACAACCAGGACCGGGACGGGGCCGAGGCCCCTGCCGAGGTGGCTGCGCTTCGCAATGCGATTGCCGCTTCCGACGGGCTGGTAATCGTCACGCCCGAGTTCAACTATGGCATTCCCGGCGTGCTGAAGAACGCGCTGGACTGGGCGTCTCGGCCCTATGGAGCGGCGTCGCTTCGCGGCAAGCCGGTGGTGACGATGAGCGCTTCCCCAGCATTTACCGGCGGGGTCCGGGCCCAGGCCCAACTGCACGAGACGCTGCTCGCGACCCAGTCGCTGATCGTAACGAGGCCGCAGACGGTGATCGCGCAGGTCCACGAGAAATTCGAGGCAGGACGGCTTTCAGATCCGGCGTCGCTCGAGTTCGCCTGGCAGGCGGTCGCCGATTTGCTCAACCTCGTGCAACTCAATCGCCGCCAGAAGGCGGCCTAGGAGCATTGTGTCCCGGCTTCGGCCGGCGATGGGACAACATGCATCCAGCTTCAGTAAAACTCCCTAGTGACGGGTGTCCCGAGCCAGCTCATCAGTCCATGGTGAAGTGAGGAGGTCTGTCATGGGTGTGCGGTCTCTAACTGGAGCAGGACTGATAGCGGCCGCATTCATGCTGCCTGCACCTGCGCAAGGTCATTGCGACGGCCTTGATGGGCCAGTTGTAGCTGCCGCCAGGACGGCGCTTGGCTCAGGAAACCCCGACCTGGTGCTGATCTGGGTCCAGCCAGCCGACGAGGCCCAAGTGCGTCATGCCTTCTCGGAGACGGTTGCCGTTCGCAAGCTGGGGCCCGAGGCCCGCGAACTGGCAGATCGTTATTTCTTTGAGACGCTAGTTCGCTTGCACCGCGCAGGCGAAGGCGCATCCTACACCGGGCTCAAGCCCGCGGGCCGCGACCTTGGTCCCGCAATTCCGATTGCGGACGAGGCGGTCGCCAGTGGTTCTGACGATAGATTGGCGGAGTTCGTTGCGAAGGAAGCCCGCGAGGGCGTCCGCTCGAAGTTCGCCGAGCTTCAGGAGAAGCGCGACTATCGACCAGACGATCTTTCGGCGGGCCGCGACTATGTCGCCAGCTACGTGAGTTTCGTCCATTATGTCGAAGGCATTCACCAGGCGTTGAATGCCGGGGCGGCTGGTCACTACGCCGAGGATGGACCGGCACCGGCCGCGCATCACGAGTAAGTCGCGCACGCTGTGCTTTCCCGGGTAAAGGAAAGGCCCGCCAAAACGCAGCCTGACCGGCCCGGGTCCTTGCCCAAGCATGAGCGCAAGCCTGCCGTGCCTTTCGTTTGTCCCGAACTTAGGTTCGTCAACAAGCCACGTTCCATGAGCGCGGTAGTTGCTTGAACCTTCTCGGGAGCGCCAGGTCGCTCTTGCAGAATTAACCTTAAAGGTGTAAAATCCGATGAGCTTCAAGCGGAAGCCGCACCATGACCTTGCCGCGATCCAGGCCAAGTTTAAGAATGTGGATACGCTTGAATTGACAGGCACGGCGGTTCAAGGCGCGCAAGCCCTGGGTTACGCGTTGGAGGATGTAGTCGATGTCGTTCAGGCGCTGGAACCCGGCGATTTCATCAAGTCGGAGACTGCGCATAACCCGCCCAATTGGCGGGTATGGCACGACACGTATCACATCCCTTGCGACGGGTTGTTCCTGTACCTGAAGTTCGCTGGCGAAACGCTGGTGGACATCGTACTGACATCGTTCAAGGAGGTATGAAGTGACCGAGAGCCGGGTCCATCCCGAGACCGGAAAGGCCCTGCGCCGGGATGTTCGGCAGCGAACCATATCTGTTGGTTCCATGTCGCGAGTCGTGGACGTCCCGGGTTGGTACCCCGACGACGACAGCGATTCGATCCATAGCGGTGCCGATTTGAAAGCAGCGAACGCGGCATTTCGTGAGCTGCGAGCCGCCTATGCCGAACGCGTGCGGCAAATCCGCAAGCGGCTCAAACTGACCCAGGAAGAAGCTGGCCGGATCATTGGTGGCGGCCGCCGTGCATTCCAGAAATATGAAAGCGGCGCGACACCTCCAAGTGATGCTGCGGTTGGTCTGCTGGAAATCCTCGATCGTCATCCCCGGGAAGTTGAGACATTGCGGCAATTGCGTGAAAGCACGTCCGAGCCTTCCCGGAGAGCAAATCTACTTCATCCGGTCACTCGAGGACGGGCCGGCCAGCGGAATGGCGCCAACTCGCGCGCGATTTAGCCCGAGTAGCTAAAGGCATTTAGCTCGCGAAAACAGATTGCGGAATGATCGACCTGCGGATTTTCAGGTCTATTGCAGCATGGTGCCAGTCTCGATGAACCGCTGGTGCCAAGAGAGCGCCTCGCGAAGCAGGCTGGGTGACTGCTGCCCGTAGGAACCCTCGCGTGCCCGCCGGTAATAATCGGCGAGCAATGGGCGATAGTCGGGGTGGGCGCAGTTGGCGATGATGAGCTCGGCCCGCTGCTTTGGCGACAGGCCGCGAAGATCGGCGAGACCCTGCTCTGTCACGATCACCATCACGTCCTGCATGATGTGGTCGACATGGCTTGCCTGCGGGACGATCGCCGAGATCTTGCCGCCTTTTGCGACCGATGGGGTCATGAAGATCGAGACATAGGCATTGCGGGCAAAGTCTCCCGATCCACCGATCCCGTTCTGGATGCGCGAACCCATGATGTGGGTCGAGTTGACGTTGCCGTAGATGTCGGCCTCGATTAGCCCGTTCATGGCGATGCAGCCGAGGCGCCGGATGATCTCCGGGTGGTTGCTGATTTCCTGTGGCCTCAAGATCATGCGGTCGCGAAACCGGGGCATGTCGGCATTGAGCCTAGCTGCGGCCTCGGGGCTTAGCGAAAATGAGGTGGCGGAAGCGATCCGCAGCTTCCCCGCCCTCAGGAGATCCAGCATCCCGTCCTGGATGACCTCGGTATAGGCCGTCATGTCATCGAACGGCGCGTCGACGAGGCCCGTCAGCACCGCGTTGGCGATGTTGCCCACTCCTGACTGGATTGGGAGGAGCGAGGCCGGAAGCCGGCCCTTCGACACTTCGTGACCGAGAAATTCCAGCAGGTGCCCGGCGATGGCCCTGGCAGTGTCGTCGGGCGGACTGAAGGGCAGGTTTCGGTCGGGGGCGTCCGTCTCGACGATGGCCGCGATCTTGGCCGGGTCGCAGCGGAAACAGGGTTCGCCGATCCGGTCGTCCGGCCGGACAAGGGGGATAGGGACACGGTTCGGCGGAAGGGCGGTGCCATAGTAGATATCGTGCATTCCCTCGAGGGCCGGGTTTTGCCAGCGGTTTACCTCCAGGATCACCTTTTCCGCCCGGTCGAGCCAGGTCTTGTTGTTGCCGACCGACGACGATGGGACGAGCGAGCCATCCTCGCGAATGGCGGTCACCTCGATCACCGCGACGTCGAGTGGGCCAAGAAAGCCCTGCCACGCCATCGGTGCTACCTGCGAGAGATGCATGTCAAAATATTCCATCTCGCCGCGGTTGATCTGGTCGCGCGCGACCGGGTCCGAGTTATAGGGGAGACGAAATTCGATCCCCTTGGCCTTGGCGAGGGCACCGTCGAGTTCCGGGCCGGTCGATGCCCCGGTCCAGACCCGGATCCGGAAGGAATTGCCGGCCTGTTGCTCAGCCTCGATCCGCGAGGCGAGGGCAAGCGGGACGGCCTTGGGATAGCCCGACCCGGTAAACCCGCTCAGCCCGACGGTGCTGCCTGGACTGATCAGGGCGGCGGCGTCCTCGGCGGTGGTGATCCTGGACTGGAGCTTTGCGCATGCGATCCGGCTGCTCATTTTCCGATTTCTCACTTCTTCGCCATTCGTGCGATGATGGAACGTCGGGCACAGGCGTCGGTTCGTTTGTTTCGACAGCAATGCTGGGAGGCGGCCAATGACAGATACCTCATCCCCAATCCATCCGGCTGGCGAGGCGACGCTGACTACCTGGAAGGACTATAGCTTCCAGGTGCGCCAGGCCAGTCCCGACGATGCCGAACGGCTTGCCGAGTTCTTTACCCATGTCTCGCCGGAGGACCGGCGGTTTCGTTTCCTCAGCGGTGTCGGCGAAGTGGGTCAGGCGCTCGTCGATCAGCTGGTGGCGGTCGACCATGACCGGAGCGAGAATTTCCTCGCATTCGATGGTGATAAGCTGATCGGAACGGCGATGCTCGCAGCCGACCCCGGTCTCCAGCGCGGCGAGGTCGCGATCTCGCTTCGCTCTGACTACAAGAACATGGGCATTGGCTGGGCGCTGCTCGATCACCTGGCCCGCTACGCGCAGCAGCGCGGGATCAAGCGGATCGAGTCCGTCGAGAGCCGGGAGAACCGGCAGGCGCTCGCCGTCGAGACGGACATGGGTTTCAAGGCCGAGCCCTATCCAGGAGATTCGACCCTAGTCCTGGTCAGCAAGGACCTCGAGGGCTGACGAGGCCCGGAGGGCCGGCGGCAAGGCCTGCCCCTATCCGAAGAACTGGTGTTCGATGAAGATCTTCAGGCCAAGCCCGACAAGTACCAGTCCCCCGGCAACTTCCGCCGCCTTCCCCAGACGGGCACCTGCTACCGCGCCCAGGTAGACGCCGCCAAAGCTCAGGATCGCGGTCGTGACGCCGATCACCGCGCAGGCGATGAGGATCGGTATTCCGAGCATCGGCAAAGCGACACCGGCGGCCGCAGCATCGATGCTCGTCGCGACGGCAGCGGCAAGCAGCGCCCAGCCGATGAGCTGCCGTGCCGGGGCATCGTCGTCCCTCGACAAGCCCTCGCGGACCATTCGGATGCCGATGAAGCAGAGAAGGACCAGCGCCACCCAATGGTCCGCCGCGCGGACGACCGGCGCAAACGCCATGCCGAGGCTCCAGCCAATCAGCGGCATGATCGCCTGGGCCGCGCCGAACGCAGCGCCGATCCTAAGCGCGGCAATGCCTCGGGAACCCGAGGAAGCACCCTGTGCCACGGAGGCGGCGAAGGCATCCATCGCGAGCCCCACGGCAAGCAGTACCAGGCTGAGAGCGATCATCGGGGGGTGGGCTCCCGCGGATCAACACCCTGGACCGCAGGAGGCCGGGCCGGGCGGCCGCTGGCAAATATTTCCTCGAGACCCTCGGCCATTGTCGTTTCTCGTCCACATGCTGTCGCCGGGAGCCGGGTAAGCCGTCCTGGCAAAGCGCCCGGTTAGCTGGCTCGCTGCCTCTTTTCCATCCTCCCCTGCAAGCTGGAAGGAAGCTTTCTTATGCGAAGTTGCAGGCATTGCGGATGCAGCCGCGCATCCAGCGATGGGCGGGGTCCCCGTCAAGCCGGGGGTGCCAGAGCAGCGAAATGGTGAAGGCCGGCGTATCAACGGGAAGCGCGAAGCCGTGCATGCCCTCGCGCAGCACTGCAGTATGTTTTTCCGGAACCGTGGCGACGAGGTCGGATTCGCGCGCCAGGGCCAGGGCCGAAGCAAAGCCGTCCACTGTCGCCATCACGTTTCGCCTCAGTCCCATGTCGAGCAGGGCCTCGTCGATACGGCCGAGATCAAGGCCCTGGCGCCAGGTCAGCACATGGTTCCAGGCGACATAGTCGCTCGCCGTTACCGGGCGCCTGGCAAGCGGATGGTCGGCGCGGACGACCCCGATATAGCGATCAGCAAAAAGGGCCTGGGCCCTGACTTCGGGTCCGAGGCTGCCCGCGACCACGCCCGTCTCGAAATCGAGGGAGCCATCGCGCAGCCCGCTGCTGTCCTTGTCCAGCTTGCGGATAAAATGGAGACGGACGCCCGGCGCTTCCTGTTGGACAATGCCCAGAAGGCTGGGGCCCAGCGCCTCGGCGAGGCCGTCGCTGGCCCGGATCTTGAACGTGCGCTTGAGCAGGGAGAGGTCCAGTCCGTCTTCAGGGCGAAGCAGGGCCCCGGCCTCCTCCACCAGCTCACGCACCTTCGACCGCATCTCCTCGGCACGTTTTGTCGGAACGAGGCCCCGTCCTGCGCGAACCAGCAGCTGGTCGCCGGTTTCGCTGCGCAGCCGCGCCAGGGCCCTGCTCATCGCCGAGGGGCTGAGCCGCAGCTTTCGGGCTGCGCCGGTGACGCTGCCCTCGGCGAGCAGCGTATCGAGAGTATAAAGCAGGTTGAGATCCGGCGATGCCATTATCTCTCCCCCTTCGCTCATAATAGTGCGTCAAGCGCAATGATACATTGCAATCCGTGCGTCTACCGCAAAGATTGGAAGATGCATAGACCTGTGGGGGTTCAACAGGAGCCCGATTACAGCAATGCCGATCTCCTCTCTCCAATGCTTCGTTCGCGCAGTCGGTTCGGCATGGACGGCTGACCGGTCGGACCTCGTCAACGTCTGTCGTTCCGCCCTCGCGAAGCTCGCCGCGGCGGAGCCGTCGGAGCCCTGGCTTTCCGGGTTGCTTTCCGAACGGCCGGCCAGTCGAGAACTTCACCGCGACCAGGCTCACGGCTACATGCTGCTTGCTCACAGCGAACATGAGGGTCTCTACCGGCCGCCTCACGACCATGGCCGGGCCTGGGTCGTTTACGCGGTCCAATCCGGTACGCTCGAGGTCGGAACATATGGGCGGATCAGCGGGCCCGACGGGAAAGTTACCCTTCATGAACTGGGCAGGAGCCTGCTTCGGGCCGGCGAGGCAAGGGCCTATCACGCTGGTGAGATCCACGACACGCGCTGCATTAGCGACAAGGCAATGCTGCTTCGCTTCACCGAGCGCGATCTTCGCCACGAGGACCAGGTGGAAGGGAGGGTTACCCGCTTCGCCCGCCTCGGCGAAGAGTGGGTGGCGCCTACCTCATGAATCCAGCCCTGGCCCGCCGCGCAGCGACGACGGCCGTTCTGGCTGCGATGGCGCTGGTCGTCCTCGATGCGGGGCTCGCAACCGTCGCGCTGCCGGAAATCGCCCGGTCGCTCGGGGTTACGCCGGCCGCCTCGATCCTTGTTGCAAGCAGCTACCAGCTGGCAGTGCTTATGGGTCTTCTCCCGGCCGCCCGGCTCGCGGACAGGCTGGGCCAGCGACGGTTGTTCGTTTCAGGAGCAGTCGTTTTCTCGCTTGCATCGGCAACCGCCGCATTTGCGCCAGGCCTTGCCGTGCTGGTGATTGCGCGTTTCATTCAGGGGCTTGGGGGATCGGCCATATTGGCCCTTGGGATTTCTCTCCTCCGTTCAATCCTCGGGACAGAGAGGCTTGGTTCGGCAATTGCCTGGAACGCGATGAACGTCGCGTTGTGCGCGGCCGCCGGACCGGCCATCGGCGCCATCATCCTCACTCTTGCGGGGTGGCGCTGGCTGTTCCTTGCAAGCCTGCCGCTCGGCATTTTGGTGATCGTCGCATCTTTCGCGCTCCCACGCTCGCAGCAGCGCGGGGGTCCTGTCGACCTGCTTGGAATTTTGCTTCATGCCGGCGCGGCCTGCTGCCTGTTTGCGGCGCTTCAAATGGGGGTGA
>CAZQLI010000081.1:0-8410 GCA_964594145.1 uncultured Sphingomonas sp.
AATTCCGAGCAGATAGCCGGTCGCGGCGAGGACGATGAACAGCTGGTAGCCCCAGAAGACGAAGCGGGCGAGCGAGGGAAAGGCGAGCCTTGCCCTGCAGGTCCGCTGGACGACGTAGAAGCTGGTGGCAATGAGCGCGTTTCCGCCGAAGGCGAAGATGACCCCGGATGTATGGAGCGGCCTCAGCCGGCCGAAGCTCGTATATTCGATTCCAAGGTTGAGCACTGGAAAGGCAAGCTGCAGCGCGATGAACAGTCCTGCCGCGAGGCCGGCCACGCCCCAGAACATGGTGGCGAGCACGCCCCAGCGGACCGGGTCATCGTCGTAGCGCATCCCGTCCGGGCCTGGCGCGATCCGAAGCGGATCATAATTGGCGTTCTTCAATGTGAATATCATCGCCAGCATTGCCGCCGCGGCGATGATCCCGAGGTGCACCGAGAATCCGAAATCGGCGGAGACTGTCGCAAGGAGCGTTGCGACGATGGCGACTGCAAGCAGTCCCCCGCTCCGGGTCATCAATGATTCCATCTCTTCGGCGCTCCGGCAAAAAAATTTGTTCCGCAGGCGATTAGGCGATGGGCACGCCGGCGCGGGATAGGGGATGTTACGGAGGTGCCGGCCCCGGAAAATTGATCCGGCTCAATTCACCCGGAACGCCAGGGGCTTCGTTTGCCTAGCGTCCGACCTCGTCGGGGACGGTATGGGATTCGGTATGGCCGATGCCCTGGCTGTAGTCGACCAGCGACACATGCTTGCACCGCGCCCGCATCAGCGCCGTGTCGCTGTCGTCGGGTATTCCAAGATCGGAGAGGTTGGGATGCCGCTCGGCCAGCAGCTTCCAGGCCAGCTCCCTCTCGGCGGGATCGGTCACTTCGGCGGCATGGCAGCCGGCATAGACGGCCTGGATCTCGCCGAGCGAGCGGGGTTCGCCGCTCACTGCCACCGAGACGCGGTCATTGAGCGCGATGTTGGAAAGCTTCTGGCTGTCCCTGAAGACCATGAAATAGAGGGTCCACCCGTCATTGGCATAGCCAACGATCGTCGTTTGCGGCCAATTGTCCGGACGCACCGTCGAGATGGCCATCTGGCGATGGCGGTTGAGCAGCTCGATCGCGGGGTGGAGCATTGCAAGAGACCCTTTGCGTTGAGGATATCCCCAAGCCTGCACTTTTGCAGCCTGCCATCAACTAGGGGAAGCTCCTTAGTTTCCAATCGACCGAATTGGGGCGCCGGAGACTAATATTCCTGCCTCGCATCGTCACGACCGGATTGCTAACAGCCCGTGGTGAGCGAGAAAGACGAACAGCAGCAGCAGCAGGCCGAGCGCAACGCAGGCCTCATCCTGATCGGCGCGGCGATCGCGGCCCTCCTGGTTGCCAATTCGGCCCTCGGGTCGGTTTACGAAGCCGCGCTCCACTGGAAGGTCGGCCCGGTCTTTCCGCGCTTCGGGCAGCTCGACATCCATCACTGGATTGCCGACGGGCTGATGGCGATCTTCTTCCTCCTGGTCGGGCTCGAGGTGAAGCGCGAATGGTATGAGGGAAGGCTCTCGACTCCCGCCGAGCGCCGGCTTCCGATCGTCGCGGCGGCGAGCGGAATGCTTGCCCCGGCACTGATTTTCCTCGCAGTCACCGGAGGTGACGCCACTCTGGCGCGCGGCTGGGCCATCCCGGCGGCGACCGACATTGCCTTTGCCATCGGCGTGCTCGCCATCCTCGGCAGGAGGGCCCCGCCATCGATCAAGCTGCTGCTCGTCACGATCGCGATCGTCGATGACATCGGCGCGGTCGCGATCATCGCCCTGTTCTACACCGCCGAACTCAACGTCTATGCGCTTGGCGGTGCGATCCTGGTCGCCGTCGCGCTCGCCGCGCTTGGCCAGTTCGGCGTTCGGCGGCTGTGGCCCTATCTCGCGGGCTTCGCGATCATGTGGCTCCTCATGCTGGAAAGCGGGGTCCATGCCACCATCGCCGGCGTGCTGACGGCGCTGACCGTCCCGCTGGGGCGGCGGGAGCCTCACTCTCCGCTGAAGCGGCTCGAGCATGACATCCATCCCTGGGTGATGTTCGGGATCATGCCGCTCTTCGGCTTCGCCTCGGCAGGCGTGGAGCTACCCGCCGATCCCGGGACGATTGGGAGACCGCTTCCGCTTGCCATCCTTCTTGCGCTGTTCCTTGGAAAGCAGCTCGGGGTGTTCGGAGCCATCTGGGCCTCGGTGAAGACTGGACTGGCACCGATCCCCAAGGGCGCCGACTGGAGGCACATCTATGGTGCCTCCCTGCTGTGCGGCATCGGCTTTACGATGAGCCTGTTCATCGCCGCCCTGGCCTTCAGCAACCCCGAGCTGGTCGACGAGGCCAAGATCGGCATCCTCACGGGATCGCTTCTCTCCGCCCTGGCCGGTTACCTGGTCCTTCGGGTCACTCCGCCTGCGCTCGTCAGCACCTCTGATGTCCGCGAAGCCAAGGAGCTTTTCGGAGCGGACCAACCCGACTAGGCGTTTTCAGGCAGCCATGGATTATTTCAACCTGAAGGATGGGCACCTCCATTGCGAGGACGTGCCGCTCGAGCTCATTGCCGAGGAGATCGGCACGCCCGTCTATGTCTATTCGGCGGCGACCCTTCGTCGCCATGCGTCGGTGATGAAATCGGCGCTCGAAGGTCTTGATGACCCGCTCATTGCCTATGCGGTGAAGGCGAACCCCAATCCAGCCGTCCTGGCCGTGCTGGCCCGGGAGGGGCTTGGAGCGGATATCGTTTCCATCGGCGAGTATCGTGCAGCGCGCGCGGCGGGGATGAAGCCGGAAACGATCCTCTTTTCCGGGGTTGGCAAGACCGCGGACGAAATGGCCGAGGCGCTCGCCGGCGGCGTGATGCAGTTCAACCTTGAGTCCGTGGAAGAAGCGCATACGCTTTCCATCGTTGCCCGGGCGATGAACAAAACGGCGCCCGTCGCCCTTCGGATAAACCCGGACATCGAGGCCGGGACCCACTCGAAGATCACGACAGGAACCAGCGACAACAAGTTCGGCGTTGCCGCCTCGGAAGCGCTTGCCGCCTTCCGCGCGCTTCGCGAGCTGCCCCAACTGGAAGTGAGCGGCATCACCGTCCATATCGGCAGCCAGCTGACCAGCCTCGCACCGCTCGAAGCAGCTTTCCGGCGGCTTGGCGAACTCATTCACCTGCTTCGATCGGAGGGCTTCGAGCTGAGGACCGCCGATCTCGGCGGCGGGCTCGGAGTGCCCTATGGCCCTGGCCAGCCGAGCCCGCCCAGCCCGGCCGACTATGGCGCAATGATTCGCGAGGTGACCCGCGACTGGGACATCCGCCTGGCCTTTGAGCCCGGCCGGCTGATCAGCGGGAATGCGGGCGTGCTTCTTGGCCGGGTGATCCGGGTCAAGCCCGGGGAGATCCATCCCTGGCTGATCATCGATGCGGCGATGAACGACCTGATGCGCCCCGCCCTTTACGACGCCTACCACCATATCGAGGCGGTCCGGCCCAGCGGCTCGAGGATGAAGGCGCATGTGGTGGGGCCGGTGTGCGAGAGCGGGGACACGTTCGCCATGGCGAGGGAAATGGACGCGGTGAAGGAAGGCGAACTCCTCATCTTCCGGACCGCGGGCGCCTATGGCGCAGCCATGTCGAGCGGCTACAACAGCCGCCCGATCACGCCGGAGGTGCTGGTCGATGGCGATCGCTGGGCACTGGTGCGCCAGCGCCTCGATCTTTCGGACGCGGCGTCCCTGCCCCTTCCCGACTGGCTGCGCTAGCGCCAGCCCCGTTCCAGCGCGGCCTTTTCCTGCGTGGCATCGAAGGGTTCACCGGCGATCGTTGCGTCGATCAGCCTTGCAAGCTGCGGGTGCTGACCCGCGGCCATCCGGTAATCGCTCGATGCTCCCTCGCCCGCCGGGAACAGCCCCCGGATCTCCCAGTCGTCACCGGCGCGGCAGGCAAGGCCACTAGCCGAGGCCCCCGCAAAACTGCGGCAGATTTCGCCCGACCGGTTGCGAAAGGTAAGGCCGATCCGGGTTGCATCATCAGCAGATCCGGCAAGCAGGCTATCAAGTGACCGTTCAAGGCTGGCCGCCGCCACGAGCCGGCCGTCGTCCATCCCAACCGGGGATCTCTCGGCCGGAGGGCCTGCGAACTGGCTTCCAACGACGAGGCCGAGGGCAAGCGCCGCGGCGAGCGACGCCCAGTTGGGAATGACCGGCCTGGATGTCGCCCGCGGTCGAGATGCCGACGACCTGTTGAGGTCGACAACCTCCGCCGTCACAAATCGTGGAACTGTTGATGTCTGCTCCATGACGGGAGCAAAGGCACCGCGAAGTTCCGCGGCGAGGCGTCGGTGCTCACCGGCCCGGGCGCTGAGCTCGCCCGACGCTGCGACTTCCTCGGCCACCAGGCGTGCTTCGTCGGGTTCGAGTTCGCCGTCGAGCCAGGCAAAGAATTTTTCGTCGTCCATCAGCTCATCCACCTTCGCCCAGCATCGTCAGCAGTGCCTGCCGCCCCCTTGCCAGCCGGCTCGAGATGGTACCGATCGGCTGGCCCAATATCTCCGAGGCCTCGCGGTAACCGAAGCCCTCGACGAGGACGAGCGCGACCACTTCCCGCTGTTCCTCGGGGAGCTGCTGCATTGCCTTCATTGCGCGTGAAAGATCGATACTGGCCTCGATCGAAGGCAGGGGATCGTGGCCAAAGTCGCCGATGTCGGCTTCGGCATTTTCGTGAACCGAGCGGCGCGATCGAGACCTTATCGTGTCGATCCAGACAGTCCGGCAGATACGGAACATCCAGCTGTCGAACCGGCTTCCCGGCTCGAACTGGCTGAACGACCTGAATGCCTTTTCCGCAGTCATCTGCGCCAGGTCGTCCGCATCGGCCTGGTCCCGGGTCAGCGCATGGGCAAAACGCCTGATCCGCGGCCAGACTGCGGCGATCTCGAAATCGAACGATGATGTGGGCATTGGACTCCATGCGGATGAAACGGCGCGCCCCCGACGTTTCTTCCGCAAAGTCTTAGAAAATGGTGCTTCACATGTCCAAGCTTGGCCTGCTTCTTCCACCGTTGATCGCGCTCATCGGGGCGACGGCGGCCCACGCCCAGCTGCTCGGCGGGCCGCTGGGCGGCGTTACCCGCCCGGTGACCGGCGTGATCGGGCAGATCGGAAACCAGGTCGGGGACACGGTTGAAAAGGTGGCCGGCATGCCGATCGGCCCTGATGAGAGACGCAGGATAATCGCGCCGTCGCTTGACCGGGTGGTGACACCGCTTGCGCTCGTCGAAGCCTCTGCAGACCAGCTGCTGGAACTCAGGCGGCTCCGCCTGGATGCACTGGTCAATTCCAACCGCGCCGCCCTCACCCGCGACCGGCACGGACAGCCTGTCCGGCGGGGCGAACTCATCGTCACCGACCCTGATCCCGAGGCATTGTCGGCTGCCATCCGGTCGGGCTTCCGGCTTCTCGGAGACGAAAGACCCGGGGATCTTGGACTGCGCCTCGTTACATTGGCTGTCCCGGAGGGCATGAACGTCAATGATGCGCTGAAGCGGCTGCGCAAGGCTGCGCCCGGGCTCGAGGCCGACTATAATCACGTCTATGAGCCGGCCGGCGGATCCCTGCTCCCCGCCGCCGCTGCACGGCTTGCGGTCGCGCCGCGGCTCTCCCCCGCTACCCGGATCGCGATGATCGACGGCGGCGTTGCGTCGCACCCCTCGCTGGCCCGGGCCTCGATCGAGCAGCGCGGATTTGCAGGGCCGGCACAGCCGACCGGCCATGGAACTGCGGTCGGCTCGCTGCTGGTCGGCGAACAGGGCCCGTTCCGCGGGGCAGCGCTCGGCGCCCAGCTCTTCGTAGGCGATGTCTATGGCGGCAATCCCGCGGCCGGCTCGGCCACGGCCATCATCCGGGCACTCGCCTGGGCGGCATCCAAGCGGCCTGCGGTCATCAACATAAGCCTCGTTGGACCCGACAACCGGGCGCTGGCGAGGGCCGTCGAAGCACTTCGAGCCAGGTCCATTCCGCTGGTCGCGGCGGTCGGCAATGACGGGCCTGCGGCGCCGCCGCAATATCCCGCCTCCTACGATGGTGTGGTCGCGGTCACCGGCGTTGACTCGAGGGACCGCGCCCTGGTCGAGGCCGGGAGAGCGAAGCATCTCGATTTTGCAGGTCCGGGCGCCGACCTCGCGGCGGCGCTACCGGGGAAGGGCTATACCAGCGTCAGGGGCACGAGCTTCGCCGCCCCGTTCGTCGCTTCCCGGCTCGCGGTGGCGCGGACGACGGCGAGGCTCGCCAACGAAGCCGTTCCCGGCAAGGGCCGGGTCGGGCGTGGAATAATCTGCAGGTCCTGCAGGGTTGCACCAAGGCAGGTCGGGCTGCGCTGATCCTTCACGAAAAATCACGATCGCGAATCCCGGCGGGATGAACTCGCCGGTCCGTGCCGTTCTCCCAAAGTAGCGGGCCAGGCTCAACGGCCCCTGACAAAGGAGAAAACCCATGTCCACGACGAGATATCTGATGCTCGCGGCCACTGCTTCCATGCTCGCTGCCGTTCCGGCGCATGGAGGCGGGCTGCTCGGTGGCGGGCTCACCGCGCCCGTGCTTGGCAATGGCTCGATTGTCGGCAATGTCACCGGAAGCGTCGGGAAATCGCTCGAGCTTACGACATCGCGATCGATCGACCCCCGAGGGGGAAGCAGCCTGACTGCAGGCGTTGCCGGGTCGGTCAGCAGCGTCGCAGGGGCAGCTGCCAGTGCAAATGGCCTCGGGCAGAACATTGGCCTTGCCGGAAGCTCTTCCACCAATGCCTCGGCCGAAAAGGAAGCAGGCATCGCCATCCCGGGGCTCGGCGCTGCTCCCGTGCAGTCGCTTGCCGGCAATGTCCAGGGCGCCGCGAACGGGACCGGTAGCGCCCTCGCCGGGGTCACGTCCAATGCCGGTCAGGCAGGAGCATCGGTTGGAGCAATCGCCGGTGGCGCCGCGTCCGGCGCGCTCGCGGCAGGACAGCAGGTCACAGCATCACCCGGCGCCGTTAATGGCAGCGGAGCCCTCGCCGGGACCGTGAGCTCGGTAGCCGATGGAACAGTGTCTGCCGGAACGCCGGTTGGCGGCCAGGGCCAGGCCTCGCTGGCCGGCGCGATCAGCTCCGCGGCCAGCGGCGCTCTGGCCACGACCGGAAATGCTGCAAGCCCCCGGGATGGCCAGTCGAAGGCGGGCGCCGGGTCACGGCAGGGCAATGATAAGCCCGAGAGGAACCGCAAGGCAGAACCAGGAAAGCACCCCAAGCGCTGAATCCGGGACGCCGGCGAGCGCCGGCCGAAACGCCTGCCAGGTTCGCCCCTCTCTCCTCGGGGGCGGACCTGACATCGCAGTTCCTACAGCTTCTCGGTAAGCTCCGGGACGATCTTGAACAGGTCGCCGACGAGACCGATGTCGGCGACCTGGAAGATCGGCGCGTCCTCGTCCTTGTTGATGGCGATGATGGTCTTGGAGTCCTTCATGCCTGCGAGGTGCTGGATGGCGCCCGAGATGCCGATCGCGACATAGACCTCGGGGGCGACGATCTTGCCCGTCTGGCCGACCTGGTAGTCGTTGGGTGCATAGCCAGCATCAACCGCTGCACGCGATGCGCCCACCGCGGCGCCGAGCTTGTCGGCGAGCGGGTCGAGCAGCCCGTGGAACTGCTCGTTCGAGCCGAACGCACGGCCGCCCGAGACGATCACCTTGGCGCTGGTAAGCTCGGGCCGCTCCGACTTGGAGAGCTCGGCCTTGACGAAGCTCGACTTGCCCGAGGGACCCTGCGCCTCGACCGGCTCGATCGCGCCCGAGCCGCCGCTTGCCTCGGCCTTGTCGAAGGCAGTGCCGCGGACGGTGATCACCTTCTTCGCGTCCTTGGACCGGACCGTGGCGATGGCGTTGCCGGCATAGATTGGACGGACGAAGACATTGTCCTCCTCGATGCCGATGATGTCGCTCAGCTGCATTACGTCGAGCAGCGCGGCGACCCGCGGGGCCACGTTCTTGCCGGTGGTCGTCGCCGGCGCGAGGAAGGCGTCATGCTCGTCCATCAGCCGGGCAGCGATCGGGGCAACATCCTCCGCCAGCTGGTGCTCGAGATGGGCCGCATCGGCTACCCTCACCTTGGCAACCCCGGCGACCTTCGAGGCGGCCTCGGCGACCGGATCGACATTGGAACCGGCGACCAGCAGGTGCACTTCGCCAAGCCCGGCCGCCGCGGTCACCGTGGCGAGGGTCGCGTCCTTGATTGCTGAGCCGTCATGCTCGACAAGAACCAGCGTCTTCATTTGGCAACTCCCAGGGCTTTAAGCTTGCAAACAAGCTCGTCGACCGAGCCGACCTTGATACCCCCCTGCCGATTGGGCGGCTCGGTTACCTTGATCGTATCC
>CAZQLI010000082.1:0-8377 GCA_964594145.1 uncultured Sphingomonas sp.
ATCGCCGATGAATTCGCCCATTGGGACGATATCGACGTCCACGTTCACGGCAAATGCGTGACCTCCTCGGGCCACGGCTTCATCGGCATCGGGCGCAAGCGGCTGCTCGAGATCCTTGCGAGCCGCGCCCGCGAGCTGGGGGTCGAGATCCACTACGAACATGAATGCACGCCGGACCTTGATGCCTGGCCCGACTGGGACCTTGTCGTCGCCGCGGACGGGATCAACAGTGGCTTTCGCAACCGCTACGCCGAGCATTTCGGTGTGGACGTGCAGGAGCGCGCCAATCGCTTCGTCTGGCTCGGCACTCCAAGGACCTTCGATGCATTCACCTTCGCCTTCGAGCGGACCGAGGCGGGCTGGGTCTGGGCCCATGCCTATCGCTTCGCCGACGACTGCTCGACGTTCATCGTCGAATGTTCCGAGGAAACCTGGACCGGCCTCGGGTTCGACCGGATGGACCAGGAAGAGGCGATCGCCCGTTGCGAGCGCATCTTCGCCAAATATCTCGACGGCCAGCCGCTGCTCAGCAACGCCGCGCACCTCAGGGGCTCGGCCGCCTGGCTCCGCTTCCGACGGATCATCTGCGAACGCTGGCACTTCGACCGCCTGATCCTCCTCGGCGATGCTGCCCATACCGCGCATTTCTCGATCGGCTCGGGGACCAAGCTCGCGCTCGAGGACGCGATCAAGCTTGCCGAGATGCTCTCCCGGCCGGGCGCCGATCGCGCCGAAGCGCTTGCCGAGTACCAGGCCGAGCGAAGCCTCGAGGTGCTGAAACTGCAGAACAGCGCCCGCAACTCGACCGAGTGGTTCGAGACCGTCGAACGTTATCTTCACTTCGAGCCCTGGCAATTTGCCTATTCGCTGCTCACGCGCTCGCAGCGGATCAGCCACGAGAACCTCCGGCTGCGCGATCCGGACTGGCTGGAGCGGACCGAGCGGGCATTCTGGAAGAAGGCGACCGGCAGCGAGAAACAGGCCTGGCCGATGTTCGCGCCATTCCGGCTGCGCGACATGGAGGTTCAAAACCGCGTCGTGGTTTCGCCGATGGCCATGTACTCGGCCAGGGAAGGCGTCCCCGGCGACTTCCACCTCGTCCACCTCGGGGCAAGGGCGCAGGGTGGTGCCGGGCTGCTGTTCACCGAGATGACCTGCGTGTCGCCGACCGGGAGGATCACGCCGGGCTGCGCCGGCATGTGGAACGACACCCAGCGCGACGCCTGGCGGAGGATCACCGACTTCGTCCACGCCAACAGCAAGGCGAAGATCTGCCTCCAGCTCGGCCATTCCGGGAGCAAGGGCTCAACCCAGCTCGGCTGGGAACAGATGGATGCCCCGCTGGCCGAGGGCAACTGGCCGCTGATCGCTTCGTCCGATGTCCCCTGGGCACCTCCAAACCAGCATCCGCGCCCGATGAGCCGGGACGACATGGACGAGGTCCGCGACCAGTTCGTCGCTTCCGTCCGAATGGGCCTGGAAGCCGGGTTCGACATGATCGAGCTGCACGCGGCCCATGGATATCTCCTCTCGGGGTTCATCACCCCGCTCCAGAACCGGAGGACCGACGAATATGGCGGGAGCCTCGAGAACAGGCTGCGCTATCCGCTCGAGGTTTTCGAGGCGATGCGGGCGGCCTGGCCTGCCGACAAGCCGATGTCGGTGAGGATTTCCGCCAATGACTGGGCAGGCGAGGCCGGGGTCACGCCTGGTGAGGCAGTGCTCATCGCAAGGGCATTTGCAGAGGCCGGCGCCGACCTCATCGACGTGTCAGCAGGCCAGACCTGGGCCGAGGCGAGGCCGGTCTATGGCCGCCTGTTCCAGACCCCTTTTTCCGATCACATCCGCAACGAGGCCGGGCTGGCGACGATGGCCGTCGGCAATATTACCGAGCCGGACCAGGTCAATGCGATCCTGGCCGCGGGACGTGCCGACCTCGTCGCGCTTGCAAGGCCGCACCTCGTTGACCCGATGTGGACCCTGCGCGCAGCGGCGATGGCCGGTTACCGGGATCAGTTCGTGCCGCCTCCCTACCTCGGCGGCATGGCGCAGATGGCCAGGCTGTTCGAACGGGAAGCGCAGATGAAGGCATCCGAGCTGAAAGCCTGAGGCCCTCAGGAACTGCAAATGGGCAGTTTTTCGAGGTGAGCATCGAGCGCTTCAGTCACCCCGGCAGCAAGCGGGAGGTGTGACTTTTCAGCGGACCAGACGGCCATGAATGCCTCAACCGTTTCCCGGGCCTCGCTCAGAATAGGCGCCGTGGAAAGTCTCGCCTTGGCGGCCAGGTATGAGAGCTCGTCATAACTGAACTCGTCCATCCGCTTCGTCCGCGCATATTTCATCGCTGCGTTCTCGTCTGGAATATATGGGATGGTCGAGAGCAGGTCGTAGGCCGGAGAGAGAATTGGCCGCCGTCGGTCGGGATAGATCAAGGTCCAGTTTTTCAAGTGCATGTCGGCGTTGCCGATGAGCGCGCTGAATACCAGTCGGCGGATGAACTGCGAGATGCTGGCCTCGTCAGTTTCCATGCCGAGAACGGTTGCGATGCTTCGATAGCTGGCCTTCTCATACTTGTCGTCCGGGTAGACGCCGAAAACCTGGGCAAAATCCTCCATGTGAACCGGACCGTTTTCGTTCCGGTCGAACCTCCGGATAACGAAGGCGTTTCCCCTGAGCCTGCCGAGGTCGGAAGGCAGTCCTTCAATTTCATCCAGTGGCACGATGCCGATCTCTGGCACGTCAATTCCGATCTGCCTGGCAATCGACATCATCGAAAACTCGTTTTCGGGAACTGCTTCGTAGATCGCCGAAGGTAGCTTGATGATCCACTCGCCCCCCGCTCCACTGGCTGGAACCGTCAGACCACCTCCCCTGCCACGATTCTTGATCGCCGAAAATTTGAGCTGCACGCCTGCCAGGGAGAAGCGCAGTGGGCCGGACTTTGCATCTGCAATCCGCACCTCGTTCCCGGAAAGCGGATCTTCCTCCACGACGCCGTCGAGTGGCGCTATGGAAATGGCGCCGGGGAGGTCAGCCCCGAGCTCGTGCAGCAGCTGGAACTCGCGCACCGGTTTCACCCCGGCCCGCGCCGCAAGATAGTCCCGCAGGTGCCCTTCAGGTAACAGGTTCGAAAAAAATGGATGCAGCTTGGTCTGGAAGGCCCGCGGCTTGGTCATCAGGTTGCCGTAGCTGTCCTTGAACCCGAGGCTGAGCGTTGGTCGGTCCTGGTCCTGCACGTAGGATTCTTCAAATGCGAAGATGGAGCGATCGCCGGCTATCCGCGCAATGGAGCCGATCGGCTGGCCGTGCAGCCGGACCTCTAATGCCGCTACCTCAGGCATCGTTATCATCCTCATCGAGCCGATAAGCAGGAATCTGGCGCGCCCAGGGACCTTGGTCGCTTTCCTGCTGCGACGAGGAGGATTTTACGATCGCGTTGACGGCCGCGAACGCGGAGCGCGGAACCAGTGCGACCTCGAGGTCCAGTGCGCGTGCCATTTCCACCAGGCTCGACAGCTTTATGTCCGTGCCGCCCTTCTCGATTTTGGAAACATGGCTTTGGGGCAAGCCGACGCGTTGCCCGAGGTCGCGCTGGCTCAGTCCTTTTGCACGACGCCTGGCTCGCAGGGTTTCCACAATGTCTTGAATCGCATAGTTCATATATGTTCCGACATATGGTTTTTCATTTTAATATGTCCTGCCATATCATATATTCTGACCCTGACCAAGGAGATATATGCGGCAGCATATCGAATCTTATTTTTCATATGCTCCAACATATTTGGCAATGAAATGCGGGAGCAGCCCTGAAGGGCCACTCCCGCTTATTTGCTCCAGCTGGCCGAGGGCTGCCGGAGCAAGTCGGTGTTGGTGAGTGCCTAGCGGCGGTGGATATCGATGTCCTCGATATTGCCGGTGTAGCTGAGTTCGCACTCCCAGTTGAGATCCGGGATCGCCCGATAGGCATAACCCAGGGTGCCATAGGCGCCGATGCCATAGGGCCCGTAAGCCACAACGCCGCTGGTCGCGACACCATGGACCATCAGGTCATTGTCACGGGGGTTGACGCGGGTCACGACAACCGAATGGCCGCCTGCAAAATCATTATAGTCACGGGCGCTAAGCCTGTTCTGCACCGCGATGGCGCAGCGGTCCGCTGCTGCTCGCGTCGAGCTGTTGGCTAACGGGGTCTGGGCAAATGCAGGAGCGGCGCCTGCCAGCGCCACGAGGCCCGCACCGCCGACGAGAATCTTCGTCATGGTCATGGCCATTTCTCCTTTCGGAAATTTTCTTGAATTGGCTGGAAAATGCCCCCGACCAACTAAACGCACTGGTTGGGCGGGCCGGCCCTTCATTGGTCCTGCATCGGTACCAGCCGACCGATCCCGCGTTCATCGCAAAGACATGTCGCAGAGCCAACGACTTAGCTGGCCTGGGCGCTTGGAGCCCCGCGGCTTGACTCTCGCCCGATCGAAGCGCAGCTGAGAACAAAGCAGGAACGAATTTTGCGCGAGTCGGTTGATCATCTTGCCATGCTCAGGCGTAACCTGGCCTTGATTGCCGGGGGCAGGCGGCTGTCCGCGGGCGAGCGGATCGCGACCGGTCACCCCGTGCTCGATTCCGCGCTGGGAGGGGGATTCCTCCGCGGCCGGGTCCATGAGCTGTTCGCCAGCGAGACCGGAGACGGGGCGAGCGCCGCGGCTTTTGCAGCGATGATCGCTCTAAGGACGGTCGGACGGCGATCACCGATCTTCTGGCTGAGAACCGATGAATCGGAACGGCTGGAAGGCGCAATCCATGCTCCTGGCCTGGTCGAACTGGGGGGTGATCCGGATTCGCTGGTGCTTGGGCTGGCACCGGATGCGCGATCGCTCCTCGGCAGCGCGGTCGACGCGGCACGCTGTCGCGGCCTTGGCGCGCTGATCGTCGAGTGCCGCGGCAAATGCGCCCCGCTCGATCTAACCGCGAGCCGCCGCCTGGCGCTCGCGGCCGAACAATCGGGTGTCACCCTGTTCCTGCTGAGGCTTGAAGCGGAGCCAACCCCGAGCGCTGCCGATACGCGCTGGGCAGTGAAGGCCAGCCCGAGCCGGGCGCTGGAGGCGAACGCCCCCGGAGCGCCGAGTTTCGACATTGAATTGCTGCGCTGGCGCTCGGGCCCTGCCGGCCTGCGCCTGCAGCTGGAGTGGAACCGTGACCGACTCATTTTCACCGAACCGGCGCTACCTGGCGTTGTGGTTCCCCTATCTCCCCGCCGACCGGCTACGGCGGACGCCGGGCTGCGGCTTAGCGCCTGAAGATCCGCTTGCCTTCACCGAGAAGGTGAAAGGCGCTCTCCGGCTGGCGGCGGTCGACCAGGGGGCGAGAAGCCTCGGCCTGGAGCCGGGCATGACCCTGGCGGATGCACGGGCGCGCGTGCCGGTGCTCAAGGCGGTCGATCATGATCCGCCGGCCGACCATGCCTGGCTTGGACGGCTGGCGGACGGCGCCATCCGCTACACGCCGATGCTTGCGCTCGACGGACCGGACGGGCTGGTCCTCGACGTGACTGGCTGCGACCACCTGTTCGGCGGGGAACGGGGGCTTGCTGCCGATGTCGAGGAACGGATGGCAGCGCTGCGCATGACCGTCCGCCTGGCCTTTGGTGCAACGCCGAGGGCAGCCCATGCGCTCGCCCGCTACCAGGCGTTGCCGGCAAAGGATGAGGATGCCGCGATCCGAAAGCTGCCGGTCGCAGCGCTCGAGCTTGAGCCCGAGGCGAGCCAGGGACTGGTGCGCGCCGGCCTCAAGACCATTGGCGAACTGGCCAGGCGGCCGATGGCAACCATTGCAGCCCGGTTCGGCGCGGAAGCGGCCAATGCGCTTCGCGAGCTGCTCGGGGAAGCTGCAACACCAATCAGGCCGCGCATCCCAGTGGCGCCGGTGCTCGTTGAACGGCGCTTTCCCGAGCCGGTGGCCCGAACCGAATATGCATTGCAGGTGCTTCGCGAACTGGCGCGCGAAGCGGCGCGCCTGCTCGAGGAGCGCGGCGAAGGCGGGCGCCGGTTCGAGGCCTTCTTCTTCCGCAGTGACGGGCTGGTCCGTTCGCTTGCAGTCGACACCAGCCGCCCCGGGCGGGATCCCGAGCTGGTCATGCGGCTGATGGACGAGCGCATCGAGCAGCTTTCCGACCCGATTGATCCCGGTTTCGGATTTGACCTCATCCGCCTGTCGGCAACGGTCGTGGAGCCACTCGCCGTCACCCAGCTCGACCTCGAGGGCGGCGATTCCAGGCAGGCCGAAGTCGATGCGCTGATTGACCGGCTGAGCGTTCGCCTGGGCCGCAACCGGGTACGGCGGCTGGTGCCGCAGGACAGCCATGTCCCCGAGCAGATGCAGTTCGAGCTTCCGGCCGTCGAACCGGCGCGCCCGGCGGCGGGCTGGCCAGGTCCACTGCCCGGCGAACCGCCGCTGCGCCCGCTGCACCTGTTCGATCCCCCGCAGCCGATCGACGTGATCGCCGAGGTCCCGGACGGGCCTCCCCACCGGTTCCGCTGGCGGCGCAAATTCCATGAGGTCAGAAGGTTCGAGGGCCCCGAGCGGATTGCAGCGGAGTGGTGGAAACGAAGCGATGGCGCGGTCGACCGGGCCGGGTTGACCCGCGACTATTACCGGGTCGAGGACGCACGCGGCCGGCGTTTCTGGGTCTTCCGCCACGGGCTTTTCGAGGAAAAGCCCGATCCCAGATGGTATCTCCACGGCCTGTTCGCATGACCGGCTTCGCCGAGCTTTGCGCCGCCACCAATTACAGCTTCCTGCGCGGCGCCTCGCATCCCTCGGACATGATCGGACGGGCGCTTGAGCTTGGCATGGCTGGCATCGGCATTGCCGACCGCAACAGCGTCGCGGGCGTGGTGCGCGCATGGACTGCGCTCAAGGAAGCAGGCGAGCAGGCGCGGGCGGCGATGGAAGAGATGGATTTCAAGCTGGTCGTCGGCGCGCGGCTGGTGTTCGCCGACGCAACGCCCGACATCATCGCCTATCCCGCGACCCGCAATGGCTGGGGACGGCTGACCCGGCTCCTGACCCTTGGCAACCGGCGGGCAACGAAGGGTGACTGCATCCTCTATTTCGCCGATCTCCTCGTCCATGCCGAGGAGCTGATGCTGATCGTCATGGCCGGGGAGGAGCAGGAATATCTGCTTCGGCGGCTGGCAGCGGCCCGGCCCGGCGCGGTGTGGCTGGGCGCGACCATGCCAAGATCGGGCAGCGATCGCCGGCGGCTGGCAAGGCTCCAGCGACTGGCGGAGCGGGTCTCGGTCCCACTTCTCGCGACCAACGACGCGCTTTATGCCGCTCCTTCCGACCGGCCTCTCCAGGATATCGTCACCTGCATCCGCGAGGGCGTGAGCATCCAGCAGGCGGGCAGGCTGGTTGCGGCCAATGCCGAGCGTCACCTGAAGGCGCCTTCCGAAATGGCGCGGCTGTTCCGCGATGCTCCCGGTGCGGTGAGTGAAAGCCTGCGCTTTCTCCAGCGCATCCATTTCCGGCTCGACGAGCTTCGCTACGAATATCCCAATGAACCGGTCCCCGAGGGCTGGGACCCGCAGGACTGGCTCGAGCATCTTGTCATGGAGGAGGCCAACCGCCGCTATCCCGGCGGCCTCCCCGACCGGTGGCGGCGCGTCCTGGACGAGGAGTTCGGCCTCATCCGCAAGTGCTGCTATGCCAATTATTTCCTGACCGTTCACGACATTGTGAAATTTGCACGGGAGCAGGATCCCCCGATCCTCTGCCAGGGGCGGGGTTCGGCCGCCAACAGCCTGGTCTGCTATTTGCTGAGGATCACCCCGATCGACCCGGTCGAGAATAATCTTCTCTTCACCCGCTTCCTCTCCGAGGAGCGGGGCGAACCACCCGACATCGACGTGGATTTCGAGCACGAGCGGCGCGAGGAGGTGATGCAATATGTCTATCGGCGCTACGGCCGCGAGCGGGCGGGGATCGCCGCGACCGTCATCCATTATCGTTCGCGCAGCACGGTCAGGGAGGTCGGCAAGGCGCTCGGCCTGTCGGAAGATGTCACGGCGCGCCTCGCCAACACGACCTGGGGAAGCCACGAAAGCGAGATGGACGAGCAGCGCTATGCCGAGGCCGGCCTCGCCATTGCCAACCCCGAGATCGCGCGGCTGAAGATCCTGGTCGAACGGCTGCTCAAGTTTCCGCGGCACCTGTCACAGCATGTCGGCGGATATGTGCTGACCGAGGGCAGGCTCGACGAGATCGTCCCCATTCACAATGCGGCGATGGAGGACAGGACCTTCATCGAGTGGGACAAGGACGACATCGACGCGCTCGGCCTGATGAAGGTCGACGTGCTTGCGCTCGGCATGCTGACCTG
>CAZQLI010000083.1:0-8360 GCA_964594145.1 uncultured Sphingomonas sp.
GCTCGTCCTCGATCTCGCCGACGATCTCCTCGACCACGTCCTCGATGGTGACGAGGCCTTCCGTCCCGCCAAATTCATCGACGACGATCGCGAGGTGGGCCCGCTCGGTCCGCATCCGTGCGAGAAGGTCGAGCACGCCCATCGATTCCGGGACAAACAGCGGCGATCGAAGCAGTCCCTCGATGGTTCGTGGCCGGGCCGGATCGACCTGCGCCTTGAACACGTCCTTGATGTGGATCATGCCGATGACCTCGTCGAGGCCTTCCCCGGTGACCGGCAGCCGGCTGTGCTCCGTTTCGGCGAAGGCGCTGATCAGCTCGTCGAAACTGAGGTTCGACTGCACCGAGACGATGTCGCCCCGCGTAACCGCGATCTCGCCGACGGTCCTGTCTCCGAAATGCAGCAGGTTGCGCAGCATCTGGCGCTCGGCAGTCGACAGGTCGCCGCGCTTGATCGGCTCGTCCTCGGCCTCGTCGATCGCCTCCTCGATCTGGTCGCGGAGGGTCGCTTCATGGTCCTCGCCGAACAACAGGGCCCGCATGCCCCGCCACAGGCGGCTTGCGCCTTCCTCTTCATTCCTGGTCGCCATCAGCGATCATCCTCGTAGGGATCGGGGATCCCCAGCCGCGCAAGCGCCCGTATTTCGCGCGCTTCCATGTCGGCTGCACTTTCATCGTCCATATGGTCATAGCCCAGCAGGTGGAGCGTGCCGTGAACCATCAGGTGGGCCGCGTGGCTCTCCAGCGCGAGCCCTTTCTCGCTTGCCTCGGCGGCGCAGACGCCGCCGGCCAGGACGAGGTCGCCGAGCATCAGCTCGGGTCCCTCGCCGGCGGCCTCGGCGAGTTGTTCCTCGTCGGCCATCGGAAAGGACAGGACATTGGTCGCCCTGTCCTTGCCCCGCCACTCAGCGTTCAGTGCATGGACCTGGCTATCGCTAGCCAGGCGAACGGACAGCTCGACCTGGCGATCGGGCCGGTCCAATGCTGGAAAGGCGCTCTCGGCGATTGCAGCGGCGATGGCAGACTGGGCCAGGGCGGCCCAGTCGTGGCTACTGTCCCATTCCGCGTCGGAATCGATGACGATATCGAGGGTCATGGCCTGGCCGGCCCTTCATATGCCTCGACGATCTTTCCGACCAGCGGGTGACGCACGACGTCGCTCGGCCCGAAGCGGACCATCGACAGCGACTTTATGCCTTCGAGCTTGCCGACCGCATCGGCGAGCCCGGAGGTGATGCCTGGCGGAAGGTCGGTCTGGTTGGGATCGCCGCAGATCACCATCCGGCTGCGCATGCCGAAGCGGGTCAGGAACATCTTCATCTGCTGCGGTGTCGTGTTCTGCGCCTCGTCGAGGATGATGAAGGCATCGTTGAGGGTGCGCCCGCGCATGAACGCGATCGGCGCGATCTCGATCTCGCCCGATGCGATGCGCCGTTCGACCTGCTCGGTCGGGAGCATGTCGTAAAGGGCGTCATAAAGCGGCCTCAGATAGGGGTCGACCTTTTCCTTCATGTCGCCCGGGAGGAAGCCCAGCCGCTCTCCGGCCTCGACTGCCGGACGGGAGAGGATCAGCCGGTCGACGCTTCCCGACACCAGCTGCGAAACCGCCTGGGCCACCGCGAGATAGGTCTTCCCGGTTCCCGCGGGGCCGAGCGCGAAGATCATGTCGTCGCGGGCAAGGCACTCCATATAGCGGGTCTGGGTCGTGGAGCGCGGGACAATCGTCTTCTTGCGGGTCCGGATCATGACCCGCGGCGGCTCGGCAACCTCGTCGGTGATGATCCCGTCGAGCGCCGGCTGGTTGGCCATGGATATGACCGCCTCGACGGCCGCGGCGTCGACGTCCTGCCCCTGGTCGAGCCGGTTGTAGAGGCCGACCAGCACGTCACGGGCCCTTGCGGCGGACTCCGGGTCGCCCTCGATCATGACCCGGTTGCCGCGAGCAGCGACATTCACACCGAGCCGGTCCTCGATCATGATGAGATGCCGGTCATAGTCGCCGAACAGCGGCCCGAGCAGGTAGGGCTGTTCAAACTCCAGCTCGAGCCGTGCCCGGTCGGAGTTTGCTGCGCTCAATTCTCCCTTGGCCATCAGGCAGCCTTCGCCTTCATGACTTCTGCTCCGAGGCTGTTGGGCAATGCCTGGGTGACCGTCACCTCGAGCATGTCGCCGATCGCCGCGTCCGTTTCCGCGAAGACGGACTGGAGCCAGGGCGACTTGCCGATCATCTGCCCGGGCAGGCGACCCCGGCGGTCTACCAGTATTTTCAGTCGCTTGCCGATGGTGGCGCGGTTGAACGCGAGGCTGTGCTCGGTGAGGCGGGCCTGAAGCCGCTGCAATCGTTCGTCCATAACCTCGGGTGCCACCGCTCCTTCCATCAGCGCCGCCGGGGTTCCCGGCCTCGCGCTATATTTGAACGAATATGCCGAAGCGTAACGCACCGAATCGATGATGGATAGCGTGGCGTTGAAATCTTCGTCGCTTTCGCCGGGGAAACCGACGATGAAGTCGCCGGATATGGCGATATCGGGCCGTGCCAGGCGCATCTTCTCGATCGTCCTCATGTAGGATTCGACCGAGTGGCTGCGGTTCATCGCCTTCAAGATCCGGTCCGATCCCGACTGCACCGGCAGGTGCAGATAGGGCATCAGCTTTTCGATCTCGCCATGCGCGTCGATCAGCTGGTCGGTCATGTCGGCCGGGTGGCTGGTCGTGTAGCGGATCCTTTCCAGCCCATCGATCGTGGCGATCGCGCGGATCAGCGCGTCGAGCCCGCCTCGCCGTCCCTTGTCATCCTCGCCCGTCCAGGCGTTGACGTTCTGCCCGAGGAGGGTGATTTCGCGCGCGCCGCGCTCGACCAGTGACTGGGCTTCGCCGACAATGTCGCCAAACGGCCTGCTGATCTCGGCGCCGCGCGTATAGGGGACCACGCAGTAGGTGCAGAACTTGTCGCACCCTTCCTGCACGGTGAGGAAGGCGCTTGGGCCGACCCTGCGGCGGGGCGGGAGCGCTCCCCACTTGGCGATTGCCGGCAGGTCGGTGTCGACCGGCCGCTTGCCGAGGCTAGCCTCGGCGACGAGCTCGGGCAGGCGGTGGTATGCCTGGGGTCCGACGACGAGGTCGATCATCGACGAGCGTGACCTTGCTTCGGCCCCTTCCGCCTGCGCGACGCAGCCGGCGAGCGCGACCAGCGGCTTGCTGCCGTCCTCGCGGCGCAGGCGCCCGATGTCGGAATAGGCCTTCTCGGCTGCCTTTTCGCGAATGTGGCAGGTATTGAGGACGACCAGCTCGGCATCCTCGCCGTCGCCGGCCTCGCGCATGCCCTGGGCGCCAAGCAGCTCGGCCATGCGCTCGCCATCATAGACGTTCATCTGGCAGCCGAAGCTCTTGACTCGGTAAGTCTTGGGAAAATCGGTCATTTGGGCGGGCCCTATAGGGAATCCGGGCCTGCCAAGGAAGAGAGTGCCGCGCCGATCGACCGGCGCGCTTCCCTTGCCATGGCCTTGCGGTCCCCCGTTGCATGAAGCGGGTCGAGCAGCCTGATGGTCACGCGGATTGTCCCGCGGTTGCCAAGCAGTCTGCGGAAATTGGCCATTCCGGCTTCCCCGCCGTGCCAGCCGACGACATCGGCGGCCTCGCCATAATCGATCGCCACCGGCCTGACGCTCACTCCTTCGGGAGGCGATGCAACCGCCTTCAATAGCGTCGAACGAAAGGCGAGGAGCTGGCGTCCATTGCCGGTGGTCCCTTCCGGGAAAATCACCAGCGGCTGGGCGCGCTCGAGCGCCGAGCGGATGCGCCGGACCTGTTCATGCGAATCCCGGCGCTGCGCCCGGTCGATGTAAATGGTCTGGTTCTGCTTCGCGATCCAGCCGAGCAGCGGGGTCTTCTCGAGCTCGGCCTTGGACACGAAGGCAGCGCCGGTCCAGCCGCCAAGCAGCAATATGTCGAGCCAGCTCGTATGGTTGGCGATCGCCAGCGTGTGCGGGCGGAGCGGCTCGCCCTCGATCCTCGGCCTCATCCCGCAAACCAGCGCAGCGTGGCGAAGGAAGCGTGGCGGCCAGCTCGACCGGCCGAGCAGCCGGCGCGAGGCAATGTGGGGCGGGACATAGGCAAGAAACAGGCCGACCAGGCCCAGGAGCCTCAAGGCGAACAATAATGCAGAGGGCCGCGGTTCAGCGGTCGCGGTCAATGGAAACGCCGTATAGTTCCATCCGGTGGTCGACCAGCCTGAAACCGAGCCGGGCGGCGATCCGGCGCTGCAGCTCCTCGAGTTCCTCGTCGACGAACTCGATGACATTGCCGGTTTCGACGTCGATCAGATGGTCGTGGTGGGTCTCGGAGGCGGCCTCATAGCGTGATCGGCCGTCACCAAATTCGTGACGCTCGAGAATGCCGGCCTCCTCGAACAGCCTGACGGTCCGATAGACGGTCGCAATCGAGATATTGGGATCGATCGCGGCAGCACGGGCGTGCAGCGTCTCGACGTCGGGATGGTCATCGCTTTCGCCGAGCACCTTGGCGATCGTCCGGCGCTGCTCGGTAATGCGCAGCCCCTTGTCGGCGCACAACTGCTCAATGTCTATCTGGCGATGCATATGATCGAATTAGTGTCGCATGGGATGGAAGGGAAGGGCCGTCGTGCCCGCAAGGAGCCGGCACGACGGCGAACATCCCTATTTGGCCTTTGATTTCCGCCGCTTGGTGCCAAGCCCGATCGACTTGGCAAGTGTCCGGCGCTGTTCGGCATAGTTGGGCGCAACCATCGGATAGTCGGCCGCAAGACCCCATTTCTGGCGATATTGGTCCGGGGTCATCTGGTAATGGGTCATGAGATGCCGCTTGAGCATCTTCAGTTTCTTGCCGTCCTCGAGGCAGACAATATAGTCCGGCTTCACCGACGAGCGGATCGGGACCTTGGGTTCCGGCTTCGCTTCTGCCGCGGCGCCTGCGCCGGACAACACGGACAATGCGCCGTGAACATTTTGAATGAGCTGCGGCAGGTCATTTACCGCAACGCTATTATTGCTGACGTGCGCAGCAACGATGTCCGCCGTCAATGTGATCAGCGTGTCATCACTTCCTTGATTTTCCATGGTGCAATATCCCGAGCAAAAAAGACGCCGCAGCCAAGGACAACTGGACTGCTAAATTCGTAATACTATTGCGTTATTCGAACTACAAGTTCCGATGGACTGGCGATGTTTCGAAAATGGACGTTGTCAGTCGGTAAGAAGCAAAGTCACCGCGTCATGGGTGCTGCCGCCAGGGCCATGGTAATAGTTGCGGCGACGCCCGGCGGGAGAAAAACCCGAGGCCTCGTACAGCTGCACTGCCGGGTTTCCGTCGCGCACCTCGAGATGGAGCCGGTGAGCGCCGCCCGCAAGGGAACTGGCAATGAAATCGTCCAGGAGGGCCTGGCCAACGCCCCGGCGCTGCTCGGCGGGATCAACTGCCAGCAGCAGCAGCTCTGCCTCGTCGGCGACCGCCCGGACCAGCGAAAACCCCACGGGCTGCTGGCGGCTCTCGGCGATGGTCAGGGTCACGCCATGCATCGGGAGGATGCCGGCGCACTGCGACCGGGTCCAAGCCTCACCGAAACTGGGATCAAACGCCGAGCTCATGATCTTCATCACGCCGTCGAGATCGTCCAGCCCGCCGCGGCGCAGTCTCACCATCAGATCCTCGCTGCGACGCGTGGCCATGTCAGGCTGCCCCCGTCAGCTGGCCGGCCGGCCGCGCGTCGGGCTGGCGGGCATAGACCGGCCGGCACTCGAGGCTTCGCATCAGGTCAGGGAGCGACAGGGCCCGGCTCGCGCTCGGAAGCAGTGGCAGCGCCTCGCCGTGCCCGCGCGCATCGACCAGCGCCTTGGCCCCGCTTCCGACCACCAGCGGTGCATCGACCTTCTCGGCAGCGTCGGCTGGCGCGAGGTTGAGGATCGGCCCTGCCGCGGTCAGCTTGGCGCGGTCGAATGACTGGACAAACAGCTCGCCATGGCCTCCGGCCATCGCCGCTGCAACCTTGCCCGACCCCTCGGGGGCGGACGCGGCGAGCAGCGCGAGGCTGTTCATCCCGCTCATCGGGACGCTCCACCCGATGGCGAGGCCATGAGCCGCCGCAATGCCGACCCTGAGGCCGGTGAAGCTGCCCGGTCCCACCCCGACCAGGATCCTCGCCGGGACATGGCCGCCCAGCATTTCCTCGATCATCGGTACCAGTCGCTCGGCGTGCCCACGCCCGATCTGCTCGTCACGGGAGGCAATGATCGTCCCGTCGCGCTCCATAAGGGCGGCGGTGCATGCGGCAGTCGACGTGTCGAGCGCGAGGATCAATTGTCCGACTCCTGTTGCCAATCGACATGGAGGCACAGGCTTTGCTGCGCGGCAAGGAAAATCAAAAAAAGGGCTGGAAAATCAGGCGGTCAGCTCGCCTCGATCGTTTCCACTTCGGGCACATAATGCTTGATGAGACTCTCGACGCCGCGCTTCAGGGTGATTGCCGACGAGGGGCATCCCGAGCAGGCACCCTGCATGGAAAGATAGAGCGTCCCGTCGCGATAGCCGCGGTAGACGATATCTCCACCGTCCTGGGCCACGGCCGGCCTGACCCGGGTCTCCAGCAGTTCCTTGATCTGGTCGATGATGTCGGCGTCGGCAGGATCTTCCTCGAACTCGACAGCAGCCTCCTCCGCGACCTCGATGCCCGCCGCGGTGCCTTGCCGGAACAGCGGGGCGTCCAGCATGAAATGATCGAGCAAAACCGAGAGCACTTCGGGTTCAAGCTGCTCCCATTGGACGGTGGGCGCTGCCGAGACGGAAACGAAATCCCGTCCGAAATAGACGCCATCGACCATCCCGGTTTCGAACAGTGCCTCGGCGAGCGGGCTCGCCTCGGCCGAATCCGCGTCAGGGAAATCACGACCGCCCGACTGCATGACGGTGCGGCCGGGGAGGAATTTGCGGGTCGCCGGGTTGGGCGTTCTCTCGATCTCGATCAACATGGTTGCGATGTGGTCTGCGCTGCCCCGATGATCAAGCCCGGCCCCTAGTCGAGCGACGTCACCGGCGGGGCGATATCCTTGCGCCCGCCTGGCGACGCCCAGCTGTCGTCGATCATCTTGATGAGCGCGGAAAAATCCTTCCCGCCGCCGCCGAGATCGACGAAACGCTGGTAAAGTTCCTCTGCCTCCCCGCCCATCGGGGTGTAGGCGCCCGCAGCCTGCGCCGCCTCCATTGCAAGCCTCAGGTCCTTCAGCATCAGCGCCGCTGCAAAGCCACCCTCATAGTCCCGGTCGGCCGGTGTCTCCGGGCCAACGCCCGGGACCGGGCAATAGCTTGTCATTGACCAGCTCTGGCCGCTCGCCTTCGAGGAAATGTCAAAAAAGACCTGCGGGTCCAGCCCCAGTTTCTGGGCAAGGACGAAAGCCTCGCAGGTCGCGGCCATCGTCGCGCCGAGGATCATGTTGTTGCAGATCTTGGCCGCCTGGCCAGCCCCGGGACCCCCGGCGTGAATGACGGTCTTGCCCATTTTTTCCAGGTAGGGGCGGGCGCGCTGGAACCCGTCCTCGCTGCCGCCGACCATGAAGGTCAGGCTTCCGCCCTGGGCAGCCGCGATCCCGCCGGAGACCGGCGCGTCGACCATGGTATAGCCCTTGGCCTCGGCGTCCCTTTCCACTTCGCGGGCCGTCGCAACGTCGATCGTGGAGCAGTCGATGAGGATCGCGCTCTTCGGCGCCTTGTCGAATACCTCCGACTGGAAAACCTGCGCGACATGCTTTCCGGCAGGAAGCATGGTGATGACGGCATCAGCATCGGCGCAGGCCTCGGCGGTCGAGGCGGCGCGGCCGCAGCCGCCATCGACGGCATGTTTCAGCGCCTCCTCGCTAAGGTCGAAGGCACGGACCTCGTGACCGGCCTTCGCGAGGTTGGGCGCCATGCCGCCGCCCATGTGGCCAAGACCAATGAATGCTACCCGTGCCATCTCTCTTTTACTCCCTACCGGCCCGTCCAGTTGCCTGGGCGCTTTTCGACGAATGCGGCCATGCCTTCCTTCTGGTCCTCGGTTCCGAAGAGGCCGTGGAACAGCCGCCGCTCGAAATTAATGCCCTGCTGCAGGCTCATCTCGAATGCCGCGTTGACCATTTCCTTGCTCGCGATCGCGGCCAGCGGGGCCATGGCAGCAATGGTCTCGGCAACCTTCAGCGCCTCGTCGAGCAGGTCTGCGGCCGGGACGACCCTTGCGACCAGCCCGGATCGTTCAGCCTCGTCGGCTCCCATCATCCGGCCCGTCAGGCACATTTCCATCGCCTTGGCCTTGCCGATGGCAAGGGTCAGCCTCTGCGATCCGCCCAGGCCTGGGGT
>CAZQLI010000084.1:0-8241 GCA_964594145.1 uncultured Sphingomonas sp.
CGGCCGGGGGCGGCGAGGTCGCGGAAGAAGTCCGCCGCGCCTCGCTCTCGGCAATGACCAACCTCATGTGCCGGGGACGCAAGCGCGGCCTTGCCGGGGTCATCGCCACCCAGAGGCTGGCCAAGCTTGCGAAGAACGTCGCGGCGGAGGCTTCGAACTTCCTCATGGGGAGAACCTTCCTCGACATCGACATGGCCCGTGCCGCGGACCTGCTGGGGATGGAACGCCGCCAGGCGGAGACGATTCGCGACCTCTCGCGCGGAACATTTCTTGCCCTGGGCCCGGCGATCTCGCGGCGCCCGATCGCGGTCGCGATCGGCGAGGTGGAGACGCAGGCAAGGTCGGTGAGCCCGCGGCTGGTCCCGCTCCCCGAAGCTCCTTCGTCTGACGACCTGCAGCAGCTGCTCTTTGCGCCGGGCGAAGATGTGCCGGTAAGGACCGAGCCGGTCCGCGAGGCGCCCGCCCCGCTCCCTTCCGAGCAATTGCTCGCGGCCATGGCAAAGGCCGCCCCGGTCCGGGAAAGGGTTCCGGCCCGGAGCGAGGAAGAAATCGGCGCCATCATTGCCGACGTTCTCGCTGCCATCGTCGACGACCCCGACAGCGGCGCTCGCTCGAATTCAATCCTCTACCAGGATTTCACGGTGCGATGCCGGATGGCCGGGGTGCCCCGGGCGCCGCTGGACCTTCCCGAGTTCACCAGGAGGCTGTCGATGGCGCGGGCCGGGATTTTCGATGCCGCCGACGAGAGCTGGGCACCGGCGCTGGAAGCCGCCCGCTCGCTCCCCGATGACATGCTCGGGCCGTTTCTGCTCGTCGCGCGCGCCGCGCGGGAAGGCGCCCCCTGCCCGTCGGACGAGGCCATCGCTGCCAGCTATGGAACCGCCTCGCTCGGCCGTGCCCGCCGGCTGCTCCAATATATCGAGAGCCGCGAGCTGATCGTCAGCCGGGTCGACCTCGCCGGCAAGCGCTCGATCGCCATCCCGGGGCTCGGCTGGAGCACGGCGGCAGCCTGATCGAGGCACCGCCGCGGCAGCCTGGAGCGCCATTCGTTTCGCTGATGACCAGCCGTCGCTGCTCAAGGACAAGGCGAGCAACCGCCATGTCGGTTGTGGGTTCTTGTCACTCCCCCAATTAGTGGAGTGTAAGCGTCATGAAACTGCTCTTGGGCACTGTAATGCTCGGACTTTCGGTACCCCTCGCCGCCCAGGCAACGGGCGGAATCATCCTCACCAACCCGGAATTTGAAGGCGGTTTCGACAACCGCGGCCAATGCCAGTCGGCCCTCAGCCATGTTCGAAATGACCAGCGCCGGGACCCGACCCTTCGCGGCACGGACTATGTCGATCTCTCGACCTCGGATTTCCAGCAGGAAAGCCTTCGCACCACGAGGTGCGAATTGATTGATGGCCGCTACCAGGTCGTCTTTTACGTCGACGGCTTCTAATCGAGGCTTGCCCGCGGCGGTCGATCAGGGACGTCGCGGGCAACCCCCTATCCATTCTTCCAGGCGCACTTGCGCCTCCTTCGACATGACAAATATTTGCCAGGCTGGCCTTTCGGGCTAGTGGCCGGGCAATGGCTGGCGATCTTGATTTTTCCGGGCGGACCATCCTCGTCACCGGCGCGGGCTCGGGGATAGGTGCGGCAATTGCGGGCTGGCTTGCCCGGCACGGCGCTTCGCGGCTGGTGTTGGTCGACCGGGACACGAAGCGCGTGCCTTCCATCGCTCCGGGCTGCGAACCCGTCCTGGTAGAAGGCAATGTCGGCGATCCGGCGCTTTGGGAAAAAATGGTTCGCGAGACGCCGCCGCTCGATCATGCCGTGCTGAATGCCGGCATCGCCAGCGGGGGCGCGATCATCGACACTGATTTTGCCGAGTGGCGCCGGGTGATGGAGACCAATCTCGACGGCGCCTTTCTCTCGTTGCGGAGCGCACTTTCAAAAATCCGCGACGGCGGCAGCATCGTGCTCACGGCGTCGGTAAGCGGCATCAGGGCCGAGCCGGGCACCGCGGCCTATGGAGCCTCCAAGGCCGCCGTCATCCAGCTGGCGAGAGTTGCCGCGAGGGAAGCGGCGCCGCGAAAGGTCCGGGTGAATGCGATTGCACCCGGCGGCGTCGATACACCGATCTGGGACCAGACCCCTTTCTTCCAGGAGCTGGTCACCGAACATGGCGGCGATCGCGCCGAGGCAATGAGCGCCATGGCTGGAATGGCAACGCCGCTTGGCCGATTTGCAAGCGCCGACGAAATTGCCGGGCAGGTCGGGTTTCTCCTGTCGGACCTCGCCGCGACGATTACCGGCGCGGTCCTCGTCTCGGACGGTGGTTACGCCGCCTAGGACAGCCGGTGGAGCTCGACCTGTCCCTGGACACCTTTCAGGTCAAAACGACCCACGGGGCGGGACGGAAGCCCGGCCAGTTCCGCGAATTCCCTGCTGCATAGCGCGGCCTCGCCAAGTGGCCGGCACTGGGATTCGATACGCGAGGCGATGTTGACCGTTCGCCCGATGACGGTGAAGTCCAGCCGCTCGCTCCCGCCGATATTGCCGTAGCTGGCGGTGCCGACATGAAGCCCGACGCCATGGCCAAGCTCGGGCTGGCCATCGTCCACCAGCCGCTGGTTGAGGGCGGCCAGGCCTTCCGCGGTTTCGCGGAGCGCCCGAACCGCGGCAAGACAGGATTCCCTCTGGCTGGCCGAGCCGTCACAGACCGGGAAAATCGCGAGCACGGCATCACCGATATATTTGAGGACTTCCCCACCAGCGGAATCGATCGCGCTGACGACGATCTCGAAATAGGAGTTCAGCCGTTCGATCACTTTCTCCGGCGGAAGCACTTCGCCGGACGCGGTGAAATTGCGAAGGTCGGAGAACCACACCGCCGCTTCGATCGAGACGATTTCCCCGCGGTGAATCATTCCCGAGCATGCCCGCTGGCCCGGGTCACGACCAAGGTAGACGTCGGCGAGCGTGCACTTGGTATTATATTCGACCACCGTGTTGATCAGCAGGGTGAGGATGCGCAGCGCCTCCCTCAATTCCCTGACCCCGCCCTTGCCGAACCCTCCTTCACGGTCGGTGGCGAGGCCGATTTTCTGGAGCATCCCGGAAAAATTCCTGAGCGTTGCCCCAAAATAATCGGTGCAGCCGAGTCCGGCGAGGTCTTCGAACACCGGGAAGGGCTGCGCCTCTCCCTTTGGCCGGATCGTCGCGTGGAGCTCGCCCTTCTGCTCGATGACGAAGAATGGCGAGGCCAGGAACTGGGGGTTCCGCTGGCTTCTGGAGTTGAAGAAGACCTCGTCGATGAGGGCGGTCCCGAAGCGGTGCTGGCGACGTTCGACGACGACGGCGGGATTGATCGGGCCAGGATCGGTTGCACGGTCGAACCAGACGTGGCGCGTGTTGTGCATCAGCGGGTGTACCGTTTCCGTCGCCATGTTGCAGCGCCGGATCGCGAGGCCCCGGGCGCACAGGAAGCGGCAGAAGCTGTCGAGCAGGACCGGGATGGACCGGCAGGCCGCTCCCTCCCCGGCCGCCCAGTCCAGTAGCTCGTCCCTGAAACCACGCATTGGTCGCCCCCTGGCGCCTTGCTGAAGGAGTCGGCCTGGGATTTTATGGGTTTCGCGCGCCATTGTCTCCATCCGCGCCCTCCACCCGGCGGGCAGGAAGATCGAGTGGCTAAAGGGCGAGGACCCGATTTCCCGGCTGACGCGGTCGGCCCGGGCCGATAGGCTCCTTGCCATCTTATAGCCGGGGGCAATCGATCGATGACCATCTACCGCCTGCTACTGCTGATCCTGTCGATGCTGACCGGCACTGCAGCGGCGGCCGCCACGCCGGACTCCAACCTCGTAGTGCAATCCCCCGACGGCCGGAACGCCATCGGCTTCACGCTCGATGCCAGAAGGCGCCCGGTCTATTTCGTGAGGCGCGATGGAACGCCCGTCATCCTTCCCTCACCCCTTCTCCTGCAACTCGCCGACGGTCCGATTGGCAATGGGTCGCGCATCCTCGGAGTCAAGCAGCGCGGCGCCGACCAGAAGTGGCGAAGGGTAGCCGGCCGGTCCGCGCTGGTTCGTGACCATTTCAACGAGGCACGGGTCAGCCTCGTTGACGACGGTCAGCGCAAGTTCGACCTCGTCCTTCGGGCCTATGACGATGGCGTGGCTTTCCGGATGGTCGTTTCGCCAGTGGCGGGCGCCGACGGGACGGTCGTGGCCGGCGAGGAAACCGGCTTCTACCTCGCGGACAATTATCGCTGCTGGGGTTTCAACGTCGGGCGGACCGGAACCGGGCACGAGGGGGAATTTGATCCCGTGCAGGCCCGCCACGTCCGCGAGCATAATCTCTATGACCTGCCCTTGCTCTGCGAGACCGGAAAGGCGGCGCTGCTCATTACGGAAGCCGACCTGCTCGACTATCCGGCGATGTACCTCAAAGGGCGCGGCGATGGCGGGCTCGGGCTGGTTTCGAAGCTGTCGCCTTCTCTCGCCGATCCGGCCATCGCTGCGAAGATCGGTCCAGGGGCACCGGTGCGGACCCCCTGGCGGGTAGTGATGCTTGCAGGCGAGGCGGGCCAGTTTGCGGCCTCCAACCTCATCGACAACCTCGCCACTCCCTCGAGGATCGAAGACAGGAGCTGGATCCGCCCGGGCAAGGCGAGCTCGGACTGGCTCAGCGGTGGCTGGATCGATGGCGGGCCAGTGCCGGTCAGCAGCACGAGGAGCATCCGGGCGCTCATCGACTTCGCTGCGGAAAACGGCCTCGAATATGTAATGGTCGACGATGGCTGGTATGCCGGCTCGGGCGTTGCGCCCTCTTTCGACCCGAAGGCGAATATTTTTGCCGATGCGCCGGACTTCAACCTGAAAGAGGCAGTTGCCTATGGGCGCGAGAAAGGAGTCAGTCTCTGGGTCTGGCTTGACTGGAGGGCGCTCGACCCGGTGATGGAGCGCGCGCTCCAGTATCTCGCCGCCCAGGGGGTTGTCGGGATCAACGTGGATTTCATGGACCGCGACGACCAGGAAATGGTCCGCTGGTACGAAAAGCTGCTGGAGACTGCAGCACGCTACCGGCTGATGGTCGAGATGCACGGCGCCTTCGTGCCGCGCGGCCTTGCTCGCACCTACCCCAATTTTCTCACCCAGGAAGGCGTTCTCGGCTCGGAATATAACAAGTGGAGCAGCCGGATCACCGCCGGGCATAATGTCATGCTCGCCTATACGCGCGGCGTGCTCGGCCCGATGGACTATATCCCGGGCAGCTTCATCAACGTCTCTCCGGACAGGTTCGAGCCGAGATATGTCCTGCCGATGGTCCAGACCAGCAGGGCCCATAATCTCTCGATGTTCATCGTCTACGACAGTCCCTGGGTGAGCCTTGCAGACAGTCCCGACATCTACCGCAAGAGTCCTGCGGGGTTCGACTTCATTCGTGACGTTCCTACCCACTGGGACGAAACCCGCTTCATTGCCGGCGAGGTCGGCGACTTCATCGCGCTTGCAAGGCGAAGCGGCAGGCAATGGTATGTTGGAGCAATGAACGGCGATGTCGCACGGCGCGTGATCCTGCCGATGGATTTCCTCGGGAACGGGCGCTGGAATGCAGAGCTTTGGCTTGACGGCGCATCACCCGATGCCATCCGGCGCGAAACCAGGGAGGTTGGCCCCGGCGACAGGCTCGGGATCGACCTCGCGGCATCCGGCGGCGCGGTCATCCGGATCGCTCCGCGCTAGGCTTCCGCTATTTCCTCCAGTTCCTGTTCCGCCGCCTGGCGCGCCCATAGCTCGGCGTAAAGGCCGCCGGTCGCGAGGAGCCCGGCATGGGTGCCCCGCTCGGCAATTCGGCCCTTGTCGAGAACGATGATCTGGTCGGCCCCGACGATGGTCGAGAGGCGATGGGCGATGATGATGGTGGTCCGGCCCCTCGACGCTGCAGCGAGCGTTGCCTGGATGGCCTCCTCGGTCCTGCTGTCGAGGGCGCTGGTAGCCTCGTCGAGGATGAGGATCGGCGGGTCCTTGAGCAGCGTCCTCGCGATCGCCACGCGCTGCTTTTCGCCGCCCGAAAGCTTGAGGCCCCGTTCGCCAACCATCGACTCATAACCCTGCGGCAACGCTGCAATGAACTCGTCGATTGCCGCGCCGCGCGCGGCCTCCTCGATCTCCTCTTGCGTCGAGCCTTCGCGCCCGTAGCCGATATTGTAGCCAATCGAGTCATTGAACAGCACCGTGTCCTGAGGAACGATGCCGATCGCTGCCCGAAGCGATGACTGGCGGACCGCGGCGATGTCCTGCCCATCGATCGAAATTCGCCCGCCGGTCGGATCGTAGAAGCGGTAGAGGAGGCGGGCCAGCGTTGACTTGCCCGCGCCCGATGGGCCGACCACCGCGAGGCTGGTGCCAGCGGGAACATGGAGCGTGATGCCGTTGAGGATAAGCCGGTCGGGTTCATATCCGAACTTCACCTCGTCGAACCGGACCTCGCCGCTGGTGATGACGAGATCGGGCGCGCCGGGAAGGTCGACGACCTCGGCCGGGGTGTCCACCAGCTCGAACATTGCTTCCATGTCGATGAGCCCCTGGCGGATCGATCGATAGACCCAGCCCAGCATGTCGAGCGGCCTGAACAATTGCAGCAGCATGGTGTTGATGAACACGACGTCGCCGGGCGTGAAGCGGCCCTGGCTCCATCCCCAGACGGTAAAGCCCATCGCTCCGGCCATCATCAGGTTGGTGATGAAGCTCTGGCCGATGTTGAGCCAGGCAAGCGAGGTCTCGTTGCGGATGGCGGCGCGGGTGAAGGTCGCGATGGCCTCGTCATATCGCTTCGCCTCGCGCTCCTCGGCCCCGAAATATTTGACCGTCTCATAGTTGAGGAGGCTGTCGACCGCCCGGCCGATCGCCTTGTTGTCGACCTCGTTCATCTCGCGCTGGAGACGGGTCCGCCACTCGGTGACCTTTCGGGTGAAGTAGATGTAGATGACGATCATCGCCAGCGTCGCGATGACCAGCTCACCCCCGAACTTGATGAAGAAGATGACGCACGCGCCGACCAGCTCGATGAGCGTCGGGGCGATGTTGAACAGCAGGAAGTAAAGCATCATGTCGATGCTCTTGGTTCCACGCTCGACGATCTTGGACAGGCTCCCGGTCCGCCGTTCGAGATGGAATCTCAGCGAAAGCGAATGGATGTGCCGAAAGACCCGCGCGGCAAGGTTGCGGGCGGCACTCTGCCCGACCTTCTCGAACAGTGCATTGCGAAGATTGTCGGCGAGTATCCCGCCAAAGCGCGCGGCGGCATAGGCGAAGACCAAGGTCAGAGCCGCGACCCATAGCTGGCGCGGTCCGCTCATCGCGTCGACGACTGCCTTGTAGGCGAAGGGCATTGCAAGGGTGATCCCCTTGCCCAGCAGGACGAGGGCCAGCGCCGCGACGACCCTCAGCCTGAGCCCGGTATCGCTTCCTGGCCAGAGCAGCGGGATGAACCGCCACAGCACGGCAAAGCCGCCCTTGGCCTGTTCCGTTCCGCTTGGGGCGCTGCTCATCCCTGGTCAGGTAGGAAGATGCCGGGCCTTAAGCAACGGATGCGACGAACCGATTGGAACAACAGGCATTTTCGCGCCGTTATCAGGACAGTCGCAACGGAGAATTATCATGGGTCCCGGTTTTTATGTCATCGCCATCATGGGCTGCGCCGATGGGTCGATGGGCTGTACGCCGGTTGCGACCATGCCGACCCGCTACGAAAGCCACCAGGCCTGCGAGGCCGCAACCGCGGGGGCGCTCCAGTCGAGCGGCGATTTTGATTTCCCGACCCTGCTTGCCCAGTGCCGGCCGGCCAATGCGCCAGCCGCCGACCGGTCGCCGAGCCGGCTTCCCGAAGGCGCCCGCCGGGGCTGACGGCCATGGTCGATACCGATACCGACATCGAGCCCATGATCCATGAGGACGAGCTCCCCGGGTC
This sequence comes from uncultured Sphingomonas sp., assembly GCA_964594145.1. Taxonomy (GTDB): domain Bacteria; phylum Pseudomonadota; class Alphaproteobacteria; order Sphingomonadales; family Sphingomonadaceae; genus Sphingomicrobium. The sequence goes on from CAZQLI010000084.1 coordinate 7,963, forward strand.
CGAGGAAAAGCTGGAGCCGAAACCGGACTGGGCGCCGCGCTACAAGGGATCGGGGCGTCTCGAAGGCAAGGTCGCGATCGTCACCGGCGCCGACAGCGGCATCGGCCGGGCAGTCGCAGCGCTCTACGCCCGCGAAGGTGCCGATGTCGCGATCTTCTACCTGTGCGAGCATGAGGACGCCGAGAAGACCAGGTCGATCGTCGAACAGGAAGGGCGCCGGGCGCTCCTTGTCCCGGGCGATCTTGGCGATCCCAAATTCGCTCCCGAGGCGGTTCAAAG
>CAZQLI010000085.1:0-8147 GCA_964594145.1 uncultured Sphingomonas sp.
GCGACGTTCGAAGGGCCGATGCTGTCGATCAAGGCAGTCAATTCGCTCTCGCACTACACCGAGTGGACCATCGGCCACGTCCATGCCGGCGCGCTCGGCTGGAACGGGATGATCACCTTTGCGGCCGTCTATTATCTCGCGCCGCGCCTGTGGGGCCGGACCCGCCTCTATTCGCTGAGGATGGTCAACTGGCACTTCTGGCTCGCGACGCTCGGTATCGTCCTTTACGCGGCGGCGATGTGGGTCGCGGGCATCATGCAGGGCCTGATGTGGCGCGAATATGGAGCGGACGGCTACCTCGTCTACTCCTTTGCCGAGGTCGTGAGCGCGATGATCCCGCTCTACCTCATCCGCGCGGCCGGCGGGCTCTTCTACCTCTCTGGCTTCCTCATCATGTGCTGGAACATCGCCCAGACGCTCCGCGGACGGCTGCGCGACGAAAAGCCGATGACCGATGCCGCGTTCGATCCCGAAAAGGACCGCCCGCTGCCGCCCCGCCTCGAAGGCGCCCCTCTTCCCGCAGGTCGGCTGGGCCCGGCCACGGTGGCCGCCGAATAAGGAACGCTGACCGATGTTCAAATGGAAGCTCTCCCATGGTCCGATCGAGCGCAGTGTCACGCTGCTCGGCGCGCTTTCGCTGGTCGCGGTGACGGTCGGCGGGATCGTCGAGATCGCGCCGCTCTTCTGGATCGATTCCACGATCGAGAAAGTGGAAGGCGTAAGGCCCTACACGCCGCTCGAGCTCGCCGGCCGCAACATCTACATCCGCGAAGGCTGCTACAGCTGCCACAGCCAGATGGTGCGGCCGTTCCGCGACGAGGTGGAACGCTATGGCCATTACAGCCTAGCCGCGGAATCAATGTATGATCACCCGTTCCAGTGGGGCTCGAAGCGGACCGGCCCGGACCTCGCCCGCGTTGGCGGACGCTACTCCGACGAGTGGCATGTCCAGCACCTCAAGGACCCGCGCTCGACCGTCCCGGAATCCATCATGCCGGGCTATGCCTTCCTCGCCGACCGCAAGCTTTCGACCGGGGACATGTCGGCCCATCTCACGGCGCTGAAGCGCGCCGGGGTCCCCTATAGCCAGGAGTCGATCGACAGCGCTGACCGGGACCTCGAGGCCCAGGCCAACCCCGACCTCGATGCCGGGACCCTGCTCCAGCGTTATCCCAAGGCACAGATCCGCGACTATGACGGCCAGCCCGGCAAGCTCACCGAGATGGATGCGCTGGTCGCCTATCTGCAAATGCTCGGCACGCTCGTCGACACCAAGTCGGCAGCAGCCCAGGAGCAGGTGCGGTGAGCTACGATGCCTTTCGTCACTTCGCCGACAGCTGGGGCCTGCTGTTCATGGCAATTCTCTACCTGACCTTCGTCGGCTGGGCATTTCTCCCTCGCAACCGGCAGCGCAACCGCGACGCGGCGAACATGATTTTCAAGGACAGCGATCATGGCTGACAGGAAAAGGATCGACGAGCCGACCGGGACCGAGACCGTCGGCCACGAGTGGGATGGCATCGAGGAGCTGAACACCCCGCTGCCGCGCTGGTGGCTGTGGCTGTTCTACGTCACCATCGCCTGGGGCGTCGCCTATACCATCGCCTATCCCGCATGGCCGATGATCAGCAAGGCGACGTCGGGCGTTCTCAACTGGACCAGCCGCGGCCAGCTCGAGCGCGAACTCGCCGCCGACCGCCAGAAGCGCGCGCCGGTCCTGAACGCGATCGCCGCGACCCCGGTCGAGCAGCTGGAATCCAACCCCGAGCTCATGCAGGCGGCCATCGAGGGCGGCCGCGCGGCGTTCCGGGTGAACTGCGTCCAGTGCCATGGCTCGGGTGCCGCGGGATCGGCTGGCTATCCCAACCTCAACGATGACGACTGGCTGTGGGGCGGCGACATCAAGGCCATCCATTATTCGATCGAACATGGCGTCCGTAACCCGGACCATGACCGGACACGGATGTCGCAGATGCCGGCGTTCGGGCGCGACGGTCTCCTCCAGCCGCGCGAGATCGATGACCTGACCGCCTATGTCCGCGCGGTCAGCCGGCAGCAGCCGGTCAATGCTGCCGCGAGGCGCGGATCGGCACTCTTCGCGACCAATTGCGCTGCCTGCCACGGCGCCGATGCCAAGGGTGACCGTGCCTTCGGCGCTCCCAATCTCACCGACGCCATCTGGCTCTACGGCGGCGACACCGCGAGCATTCGCAAGTCGATCCACGACGCGCGCTTCGGCGTGATGCCAAGATGGGGCGAAAAGCTCGACGCGCCGACCGTCAAGATGCTCGCCGCCTACGTGCATTCCCTAGGTGGCGGCGAGCGCGAAACGGTGCAGACGCCAGAATAGGCCGGATCGACTCCGGCCGGTCCCATTGGCCCGAGAAGATGACCGACCTTTCGAACAGCAAGTCCAACAGCCTCTATGCGCGCCGGAAGCCCGTCTACCCCCAGAAGATAGACGGGCACTTCCGGCGGCTGAAATGGGCGGTGATGGCCTTCGCGCTCACCGTCTATTACGGCACGCCCTGGCTGCGCTGGGACCGCGGTCCCTACGCTCCCGACCAGGCGGTGCTGGTCGATCTTGCGAACCGCCGCTTCTACTTCGGTCCGGTCGAGATCTGGCCCCACGAATTCTATTATGTCGCCGGCATGCTGATCATGGCCGGAATCGGCCTGTTCCTGCTGACCTCGGCAGTCGGCCGCGCCTGGTGCGGCTATGCCTGCCCGCAGACGGTCTGGACCGACGTGTTCCAGCATGTCGACCGCTTCGTCGACGGCGATCGCAACGCCCAGATGCGCCTCGCAAAGGCGCCATGGACCGCCGGCAAGATCGCCCGGCGAGCGTTCAAATATGCGATCTACCTGCTGATCTCGGTGGCGACCGGCGGTGCGTGGATCTTCTATTTCGCCGATGCGCCGGACCTCGCCCAGAAGTTCATCGCGGGCGAAGCATCCTACATCGCTTATTCGACCGTCGCGATCCTTACCGCGACCACCTTCACGCTCGGCGGCTTCATGCGCGAGCAGGTGTGCGTCTACATGTGCCCCTGGCCCCGGATCCAGGCAGCGATGATGGACGAAAAGTCGCTGACCGTGACCTACAAGGAGTGGCGGGGCGAACCGCGCGGGCGCGGGCGGCGCGAAGCAAGCCTCTCGGACCTCGGCCTCGGCGACTGCATCGACTGCAACCAGTGCGTCGCCGTCTGTCCGACCGGGATCGATATCCGGAACGGGCCCCAGATCGGCTGCATCACATGCGCTCTTTGCATCGATGCCTGCGACCGGGTGATGGAGAAGATCGGAAAGCCGCGCGGCCTCATCGACTATGCAACGCTCGAAGACTGCGAGATCGAGCGCAACGGAGGAAAGGCGCGGAGCCTGCTCAAGACCGTGTTCCGCCCGCGCACCATCGCCTATGCATCCCTGTGGGGAGCCGTCGGCCTTGCAATGCTCGTGTCGCTCGGCAGTCGAACGAGGCTCGACATCAGCGCACAGCAGCTTCGCAACCCGGTCTATGTGAAGCTCTCGAGCGGCGAGATCCGCAACCGCTATACCGTGAAGCTGCGCAACATGCAGACCAGGCCGCGCGAGATGGAAGTCTCGATCGACCGGCTGGCGGGCGCCACCATGTGGCGCGAAGGCGAGACCCGCGACCAGGCCTCGACGAGCCTGCGCACCACGGTTCCTGCCGATGCCCTCGCGAAATTACCTATTTTCGTGGTCGCCCCAGGTAGCGGAAAAGCAAGCGAAACCTTCGTCCTTACCGTGCGGTCACTCGACGGTGACGGGGAGCGGGACAGCACCGAGGCGATTTTCGAGCGACCGGAGAATTAGGTGAAGAAGCGCATTACAGGATGGCACGCCGCGGCGGCACTGATTGCCTTTTTCGGCGTGGTGATCGCGGTCAACCTCACCATGGCGGTCTATGCCACAAGCACCTTCGGCGGCGTAGTCGTCGAGAACAGCTATGTCGCCAGCCAGAAATATAATGGCTGGCTGAAGGCAGCCGAGCGCCAGCGCCAGCTTGGCTGGACGATTGTCCCTACGCTCGATGCGGGCCGGCACGTCATGGTCCACCATGACCTCGGCCCCGTCGATACAAGCGGCTTTGCGCGCCACCCGCTCGGCCGCGAGCCCGATGTCCCGCTGAGCTTCACCGCCGTCGACGGCGGCCTCATTTCGAAGGAGCAGCTGCCGGCGGGCCGCTGGAAGATACATCTGCTGGTTCGCAAGGGCGCGGACGAGGCCCGGATCATCGAGACGCTGCAATGACCGCTCCTGCCGCAATCGCCAGCGCGCAGCCGCTCCAGCGGACCATTCTCGCGGTGCCCGGAGTCCATTGCGCCGGCTGCATCTCGAAGATCGAGAACGGCCTCGCCGGCCTTCCCGGCCTCGTCTCGGCACGGGTCAACATGACCTCGAAACAGCTGGTGGTGGAGCATCTTCCCGACCTTGGCATTCCCGAGCTCATCGGCGCGGTCGAAACCCGCGGGTTCGAGGCCCAGCCGCTCGCGGACGCCGCGAGCCGACCAGCGGACAGGCATAGCCGCGAACTCCTCCGCGCAACCGCTGTCGCCGGCTTTGCGGCAATGAACATCATGCTGCTGTCGGTCTCGGTCTGGTCCGGGGCAGCGGGCGCGACGCGCGACTTTTTCCACCTCCTGTCGGGCCTCATCGCCATTCCGACGGTCGCCTATTCGGGGCGGCCCTTCTTCCGGTCTGCCTGGACCGCGCTCCGCAACCGGCGGACCAACATGGACGTGCCGATCTCGATCGGGGTGTTGCTGGTGACGGCGCTCAGCCTGTTCGAGGCGCTGACCGGCGGGCCGCATGCCTATTTCGATGGCGCGACCATGCTGTTGTTCTTCCTCCTGGTCGGCCGCTCGCTCGACAGCGTGATGCGCGAGCGGGCCCGTGACGGCATTGGTTCGCTTCTGAAGCAGCGGGCTGCGGGCGCAATCGTCATCGATCCGTCCGGCAGGAGCGAATGGGTCCGCGCCGAAGAGCTTCGGCCGGGAATGGTGATGCTGGTGGCGGCCGGCGAGCGTTTCGCAGCCGATGGGATCGTGGAGACAGGTTCGGGCAGCTGCGACGTTTCGCTGCTGACCGGCGAGTCTGCGCCCCAGCCGGTGGGCCCCGGGGAAGCGGTCCATGCCGGAACGCTCAACATCGATGCGCCGCTTACCGCCAGGGTGACGGCCGCCGCCAGCGATAGCAGCATCGCCGAGATAGCGCGGCTGATGGAGGAAGCCGGCCAGGCCCGCTCGCGCTATGTCCGCATCGCCGACCGCGCCGCCCGGCTCTACGCTCCCGCGGTCCATACGCTTGCACTGCTGTCGTTCGTCACATGGCTTCTGATCGGGGCCGGCTGGCACCAGGCGCTGCTGATCGCAGCAGCGGTCCTCATCATCACCTGCCCCTGTGCCCTCGGGCTTGCGGTTCCGGCAGCCCAGATCGTTGCTGCCGGTTCGCTGATGCGCTCGGGCGTCCTCATCAAGGACGGAACCGCGCTGGAGCGACTGGCCGAGGCCGACCGTGCGCTGTTCGACAAGACCGGGACATTGACCCTTGGAAGGCCAGTGTGGACCAACCCGGAGGTGGCCGGAGCGGACGAGCGGCCGGTGCTGCTTTCCCTTGCCCGGGCCAGCCGCCACCCCCTGTCGGAAACAATTCGCAAGAGGCTCGAGGCCGAAGGGGTGCGCGCCGCGTCCCTCGGGCAGATCCGCGAAGTCCCGGGCGTCGGGATCGAGGCCTTCCATGAAGGGAAGCGCGTCGCGCTCGGCCGAGTGGCAGGTCTCCAGGCCGAAACGCTCGCCACGGGCTTCACCGTTGGCGGCAAGGAGCCGAGGGTCCTCCGCTTCGAGGACCGGCTCCGGCCGGCCGCCGCCCAGACCGTGCGGCAGCTCGAGAAGCTGGGCATCCCCTCGTCGATCGCGACCGGGGACCGGCCCGAAGCCGTCGGGGAGATCAGCCATGGCCTCGGCCTTTCCGCCGAAGCCGGAATGACGCCGGCCGACAAGCTCGAGCTGATTTCCAGCCTCCAGGCCGAAGGACATAAGGTGCTGATGATCGGCGACGGGCTGAACGACGGACCGGCGCTGGCGGCCGGCCATGTCTCGATGGCGCCTGGTTCGGCAAGCGACGTCGGGCAGAATGCCGCCGACGCGGTATTCCTCGGTGACAGCCTTGCCCCCGTGGCCCGGGCAGTCATTGCAGCGCGGCGCACCATGCGCGTTGTCCGCCAGAACTTCATCATCGCCATTGGCTATAATGTCATCGCCGTCCCGCTTGCCTTCCTGGGCAAGGTGACGCCGCTGGTCGCGGCGCTCGCGATGTCGGGTTCGTCGATCATCGTCGTCGCCAATGCGCTCCGGTTGAGGAGTGCGGCTCAGTGAACGGCCTTACCATTCTCATCCCGATCGCGCTGGCGCTTGGCCTTTGCGGCCTCGCTGCCTTTTTCTGGGCAATGCGCAACGGGCAGTTTGACGACATGGACGGCGCCTCGATGCGCATCCTTATCGAGGACGAAGAATAATGTCTTCCTGGACCTACCACCCCGAGCTGCTTTCAACGCCGGTCCCGCGCTACACCAGCTATCCGACCGCGGCCGAGTTCAGCGATGATGTCGGCTCCCGCCAGCTCGAGGCTGCCCTCGCCGGCCTCGAGCCTGGCGAGCCCGTCTCGCTCTACGTCCATATCCCCTATTGCCACGAGATATGCTGGTATTGCGGCTGCAACACCGGCGCCGCCAACAAGGTGCACCGGCTTTCCTCCTATCTCGACGCTCTGCACGAGGAGATTGATCTCGTCGCGGCGAGGATCGGCGGGCGTGCCCGGGTCCGGCGCATTTCCTTTGGCGGCGGGAGCCCCAACGCCATCGCGCCGGAAGAATTCGCAAGGCTGCTGGCGAGGCTCCGCGGCGCCTTCAATGCCACGAACGCCCTCGTTTCGATCGAGCTCGACCCGCGCTCGCTGACCGCGGACTGGTTCGAGGCGATCGGCGCCGCCGGCATCAGCAGGGCGAGCCTCGGGGTGCAGACGCTCGATCCCAAGGTCCAGCGCGGGATCGGCCGGATCCAGCCGGAACGGCTGATCAGGACGGCGGTGGAAGAGCTTCGCAAGGCAGGGGTGCGCTCGCTCAACTTCGACCTCATGTATGGGCTTCCCTACCAGGGTCTGAAGGAACTGGAGGAGACGCTCGACACCGCGATCGAGATGCTCCCGGAGCGGATCGCGCTGTTCGGTTACGCCCATGTGCCTCACCTCATTGCCCGCCAGCGGCGGATCGACGGCGGTGCGCTGCCCGATCCCGCGCTCCGCTTTTCGCAGGCCGAGCTCGGGCACCGGAAGCTCACTCACGCCGGCTATGACGCCGTGGGGTTTGACCATTATGCGAGGCCGCACGACCCGCTGGCGCTTGCTGCGAGGCAGGGAAGGCTCCGGCGCAACTTCCAGGGCTTCACCGACGATGGCAGCGAAGTGCTGATTGGCCTGGGCGCAAGCGCGATCACCCAGTTTCCCGACCTCATCGTCCAGAACGAGAAGAAAGCCGGCGCCTATCGTGACCGCATAGAAGCAGGTCAGCTTGCCGGCGCCCACGGCATTGCACGGGACAAGGGCGACCGCCAGCGTGGCTGGCTGATCGAACGGCTCTTGTGCGACGGCGAGGCCGAGATCAGGGATCTTTCCGATCCCGGGCTGATGGCATTGCTGCAGCCATTTCTTGCGAAAGGCCTTGCCACGTTGGAATGCGGCCGGCTTCGCCTTCCCGATTATGGCCGTCCCTACGCTCGGGTCATGGCATCGCTGTTCGACGGCTATCGCCATCCCGAGGGCCGACGGTTCAGCAGCGCCATATGAGCGCCCTTCCCGCTTATCTCGGCCTTGTCGCCGTGTTCGGGCTGTCGGGCTCCGCGACCCTCGGGTTGATGCCGGAGGCTCCTCCTCTCTGCCATGGAGGCAGGGACCTGCCTGAAAAGCCCCAGGGGCCGGTCGCCTGCCATGCCGTCACCGAGTGCGCCGCCCATCGCAAGCTCAGGACATTCACCTAGTGAGCCAATGCCGGCCAGTCGCCTAGGGAGCCGCCCCATGGATTACCACGGCATCTTCAAGGCGGCGATTGACCGGCTTCATGACGAGGGGCG
>CAZQLI010000086.1:0-8115 GCA_964594145.1 uncultured Sphingomonas sp.
GCTCGTCATCGACGAAGCCGACCGGATGCTCGACATGGGCTTCATCCCCGATATCGAGGAAATCTGCTCGAAGCTCCCCAAGGCCCGCCAGACCCTGCTCTTCTCGGCAACGATGCCGCCGCCGATCAAGAAGCTGGCCAACCGCTTCCTCTCGGACCCAAAGAGGGTCGAAGTCGCGCGGCCGGCAAGCACCAACATCAACATCGAGCAGCGGCTGCTCATCGTTCGTGCCGACAAGAAGCGCGAGGCGCTGCGGTCGATCCTGCGTGGTACCGAGTTCAAGAACGCGATCATCTTCTGCAACAAGAAGATGACGGTCCGCGAGCTCTACACGAGCCTGCGGCGCTCCGGCTTCGCCGTCGGCCAGATCCACGGCGACATGGAACAGTCCGCGCGCATCGCCGAGCTTGACCGGTTCAAGCAGGAAGAGATCAACATCCTCGTTGCCTCCGACGTCGCCGCCCGGGGCCTGGACATCAAGGGCGTCAGCCATGTCGTAAATTTCGACGTGCCCTGGCAGCCCGACGACTATGTCCACCGCATCGGCCGGACCGGAAGGGCCGGCGCCAAGGGCGTCGCCTACACGCTGGCTACCAAGGAGGATGCCGACCAGGTCGCGGCGATCGAGAAGCTGACCGGCCAGAAGCTGCCCCGGGTTGGAAGCGAGGAAAGCTCGGCGCCAAGGCCCGCGCCCGAGGATAAAAGCCCGGCTCGTGGCGCAGCGCCGCGCGATGAAGAGCAGAAGCAACCTCCCGCCCCGCAAAAGGAAAAGGCACCTTCCAGGGAAAAAGGCCGCCGCCGCAGGAAGCCGGAAAGGGAAGAAGCGGTCAGCGAACAGCCGGCGATCCCGCTCGAGCCCGCCAGGGCCGACGATGCCAAGCCGAGCTGGAACGGCCCGGTCCCGAGCTTCCTCCAGTTCAGCGCCAGCTGATCAGGAGCCGTTCCCCGGGGTACCGCTGCTCCGCCGGCCATATCGCTCCCTGAAGGCGCGCGCATGCGCTGAAAGCCGGCCCTCGCCGATTGCCTCGCGCAATCCCGCCATGAGGCGCTGGTAGAAGCCCAGATTATGCTCGGTCATCAACATCGCGCCCAGTATCTCGCCCGAGCGCACGAGGTGATGGACATAGGCGCGCGAATGGATCGTGCAGGTCGGGCAGGGACAGCCGGGCTCGATCGGAGACTCGTCCTCGGCGAAGCGGGCATTGCGGATATTGATCGGCCCGTCGGCCGTGAAGGCCTGCCCCGTCCGTCCCGACCGAGTCGGTAGGACGCAATCGAACATGTCGACGCCGCGCTCGACCGCGCCGACGATGTCGTCGGGTTTTCCCACCCCCATCAGGTAGCGCGGACGGTCGGCCGGCAACTGGCCCGGTGCAAAATCGAGCACCGAGAACATTGCCTCCTGCCCCTCCCCGACCGCCAGTCCGCCGATCGCATAGCCGTCGAAGCCGATGTCGATAAGGGCATCGGCCGAGGCCTTTCGCAGCCCCTCGTCCAGCGCTCCCTGCTGGATCCCGAACTGGGCTGCGCGCTCGGCATGCTCCCCGCCGGAGAGAAAGGCATCGCGCGAGCGCCTTGCCCAGCGCATCGAGCGCTCCATCGCCTCGGCCTGCACGTCGCGGCCAACGGTGGTCGGCACCAGCTCGTCGAAGGCCATGATGATGTCGCTGTCGAGCAGGCGCTGGATTTCCGTCGAACGCTCGGGGGTCAGGAGATGCCTGCTCCCGTCGAGGTGCGAACGGAAAGCCACGCCGGTTTCGGTCCTCCTGGTCAGTTCCGCGAGGCTCATCACCTGGTAACCGCCGCTGTCGGTCAGGATCGGGCGATCCCATTTCATGAAGCGGTGGAGGCCGCCGAGGCGGGCCACCCGTTCCGCTCCGGGCCGAAGCATCAGGTGGTAAGTATTGCCAAGGATGATGTCGGCCCCGGTTTCCCGGACGCTTTCCGGCTTCATTGCCTTGACGGTCGCCGCGGTCCCGACCGGCATGAATGCCGGCGTCCGGATTTCTCCCCGGGCCATGGAGATGGTTCCAGCGCGTGCGGCGCCGTCGGTCGCGTGAATGGTGAACTGGAAGCGCGTCATTGGCGCGCTCGTAGCGGCTTGGCGGTCCTGCCGCTACTCGCCTGATCGCGGGGTCAGCCAGGCCGGCGGCGTCCCGCTTATGCGGAGGGTAATGACGCAATGGCTCGCAACCGCGGCCAGCAACGTTATAGCGCCCAGCCATGATCGAGCCCTGGGTCTTTGCAGCGCTGACCGCAATTGCCGTCCTCACCGGCTTCATCGACGCGGTCGCTGGCGGCGGCGGCCTCATCATGATGCCGGCGCTGCTTTGGGCCGGCCTGCCGCCAATCAATGCCCTCGCCGCCAACAAGCTGCAGTCGATGTTCGGGACTTCCGTTGCCTGCTTCAACTATGCCCGGAAAGGGCTGATAGACATAAGGGCCAACCTCCTTACGACCATCGCCATTTTCGCCGGCGCGAGCATCGGGGTCATTGCCGTCCAGTCGATCGACTCCTCGCTACTGGCGCTCATCATTCCACTGCTGCTGATGGCGATGGCCATTTACGTGCTGCTCAGCCCGCGCATGAGCGACGAGGACGCCCACCAGCGGATCAGCGCGAGGGGCTATGCGCCGCTCGGCGGGGTGATCGGAGCCTATGACGGCTTCTTCGGCCCGGGGACCGGCAGCTTTTTCACGACCAGCCTGGTCGCCCTTCGCGGTCTCGGGCTGACGAGGGCCACCGCCCTTTCCAAGCTCTTCAACCTCACCAGCAACATCGCCTCGGTCCTGTTCTTTGCAATCGGCGGCAAGATGTTCTGGCTGCTCGGCTTCTCGATGGCTGCCGGCGCGATGCTTGGCGGCTGGCTTGGAAGCCATACGGCGATGCGGTTCGGTGCCCGCCTCATCCGGCCTCTCCTCGTCCTGCTCTCGCTCGGCCTGACGGCACGGCTGTTGTGGGACTATTTCTAGCGCCCGACTCCCGCCGCAATCTGGCCCTAGGTCGCCGCGACCATGGAAAAGCCCCTCGATCGCCAGTCGCGTTTCGCGTTCATTGTCGGTGCACCCCGCTGCGGCACGACCACGCTCGCAAGTTTTCTGCAGCAGCATCCGGACGTCTGCTTTTCGGCGGTGAAGGAGCCCCATTTCTTCTCGCGGGACGAGGTCGCGGCGCTTGGCGAGGACGAGCTGGAGTCGGTCGTCGAGGAAGAATATTGGCGGCGCTTCTTCGGCCATTGCGAGGGGGATCCGGAGCTCTACGCGGAAGGCTCGGTCACCTATCTCTACGTGCCCGAGAGGATGGCACCCATCCTCAGGCTCTGGCCGGAGGCGAAATTCGTCATCGCGCTCCGCGATCCGCTGTCGATGCTGCCCTCGCTCCACGCCAGGCTGCTGGTCACAGGCGACGAGACGATCCGAGATTTTAAAACCGCCTGGACGATGACGAGCGAGCGGGCCAGGGGAAAGGCAATTCCCCGGAACGCCGCCGATCCGAGGTGGCTTCGCTACGACTGGGCGGGAGAGCTTGGCAAGAACGTCGAGCGCTTCCTTGCGGCCGTTGGCCGGGAGCGGTGTCACATCGTCCTGTTCGACGATCTGGCCCGCGACCCGGTGAAAGCCTACGAGCATCTCTGCCGCTTCCTCGACCTGGAGCCGTTCGAGCAGACGGATTTCGAACCGCAGCGGATCAACAAGACGATTCGCATCGGCTGGCTGCAGCGGCTGCTGAAGAGGCCGCCAAAGGCCGTTCGGACGGTTCTTGCCGGCGAACATTATCGCAAGCGCGAAAAGAAGCTCGAAGCGAAGGAGAACGGGCTGATTTCCGCGATCTTCGCGATCCGCCTTCGCCTCCTCCAGTGGAACAAGATGCCGGCCACCCGCGAGCCGCTCGATCCCGTCGTTCGCCAGCAGATCATCGATCGGCTTCGCGACGATGTCATCCTGCTGTCACGGGTGATCGACCGGGACCTCAGCCACTGGCTGGGCGGCGTGCCCGAGGCCGCGCCTCATAAGCAGGCGATCAACGCCTAAGGGAGCAGCAGCGAGCTGTCTCCGTAGCTGTAGAAGCGGTAGCCATGGCCAATGGCGTGGGCATAGGCCGACTTCATGACGTCGAGGCCCATCAGCGCGCTGACCAGCATGAACAGCGTCGAGCGTGGCAGGTGGAAGTTGGTCATCAGGCCGTCGATCGCCCGGAAGCGATAGCCAGGCGTGATGAAGATCGCCGTGTCGCCCTCGAACGGGCGGATCTGCCCCTCCTCGTCGGCGGCGCTTTCCACCAGCCTCAGCGACGTCGTGCCAACGGCAATGAGCCGTCCGCCGGAAGCCCGGGCCTGGTTCAGCCTTTCGGCGGTCGGCGCATCGATCCTTCCCCATTCGCTGTGCATCCGGTGGCCAGAAGTGTCGTCGGCCTTCACCGGGAGGAATGTGCCGGCCCCGACGTGAAGCGTAAGCATCTCGCGCTTCACGCCTCGCCGATCGAGCTCGGCGATCAGGCGCTCGGTGAAATGAAGCGCTGCCGTCGGCGCCGCGACCGCACCCGGCTCATTGGCGAACATGGTCTGGTAATCTTCGCGGTCTGCTTCATCGGTCCCGCGCCGCCCCGCGATATAGGGCGGAAGCGGCATGTCGCCGGCTCGTTCGAGAAGCAACTCGACCGGCTCCTCGCCGTGGAAGTGCAGCAGGACGGCGCCCTCGGGATCGCGGGCGACGACGCTCGCCTTCACCCCGTTTGCGAACTCGACGACGTCATCGGTCCGGAGGCGCCGGGCATTTCGGACGAATGCCCACCATTCGCGAAGGCCTGAGCGCTTGTGAAGGGTCGCACCGATGCTGGCCTCGCCGCGCCGGCCCTCGAGCCGGGCCGGAATGACGCGAGTGTCGTTGAAGACCAGCACGTCGCCGGGCCTCAGTATATCGGGAAGGTCGAGGACGGCCCGATCGGACAGGCGATCGCCTTCGACCAGCAGCATTCGCGCCGCGTCACGCGGGCGTACGGGTCTTAGGGCTATGCGATCCTGGGGAAGATCGAAATCGAACAGGTCGACGCGCATTACTGGGGCGTCGGCGCCTCGTCGGAACCTTCCTCCGGGGCGGCTTCCGTCGGCTCAGGCGGAGCGGCGGGCTCGGGCGTAACGACGGGCTCGGCCGAGGGCGCTTCCGGCGAGGGAGCCGCGGGAGCTGGACCATTCTCGCCCGGCACGGCCTCGGCCGGCCCGGTGGTCGCGGGCACGGCTGCCGGCTCCTCGCTCGGCGCCTGGGCGGCATCGTCTGCAGGCCCGGCTGCCTTCGCCGAGGTCGCTGCCGGCTCGGCCGCGGGCACCGCCGGAACGGCCGCCACGGCCACCGCGGGCGGCTGGGGAAGCGGCCCGCCGATGCTCGCCCTGACGATAGTCGTCGGGTTGGCCGGCGGTTCGCCCACGGCGATCCCGTCGACCGCGGCCATTCCCTCGATCACCCGGCCAAAGGCGGTATATTTCTGGTCGAGGCCGAAGCGCGGCGTGAGCATGATGAAGAACTGGCTGTTGGCGCTGTTCGGGTCTTCCGTCCGGGCCATCGAGGCAACGCCGCGAAGGTGCGGCAGGTCGTTGAACTCGGCAGGAAGGTCCGGGAGGCTCGAGCCGCCCTCGCCCGTGCCCTTGGGATCACCGCCCTGGGCCATGAAGCCGGGAATGACCCGGTGGAACTTGAGGCCGTTGTAAAAGCCCTGGCTGGTGAGCTGCTGGATCCGGTAGACGTGTTGCGGCGCGATATCGGGCCTCAGTTGGACCACGACCTTGCCGCCGGTCGACAGCTCGAGCGTCCAGCGGTTGGCCGGGTCGGCGGCAATCTCGGCCGGCGCGGTCACTGACAATTGTGGCTTGGCCGGCTCCGGCGCTGGCCTTGCAGCGATCGACATCATGGCGAGAAAAGGCAACGCCACCAAACGCTTAATCATCCCCGGTGCTCCCAGCTTCCATTACCTGACCGACTAGAACGGCCATTGCTCATCCGCCAGCGCTTATTTGAGCTTCGCAGCGACATCGGCGGCGACGGCGGGCGTGACGAACTTGTCGATTGCGCCGCCATAACGGGCAATTTCTTTCACCAGCCTTGACGCGATCGGCTGGAGCGAGACGTCGGCCATCAGGAAGACGGTCTCGATCCGGTCGTTGAGCTGCTGGTTCATCCCCGCCATCTGATACTCATATTCGAAGTCGGCAACCGCCCTCAGGCCGCGCAGGATAAGGCTCGCCCCCTGCTCCTCGGCAAAATCCATCAGCAGCGAATCAAACTCGACGACCGTCGCCTGCGGCAGGTCGGCGACCTCGCGGCGAACCATCTGCAGCCGCTCGGCGACCGTGAACATCGGTTCCTTGGCCGGGTTGGTGGTGACTCCGATCACGAGGCGGTCGACGAGGTGCACGCCCCGGCGGATGATGTCGAGATGGCCAAGCGTCACCGGGTCGAAGGTGCCCGGGTAGACGGCGACGCGCTCCCTGGAGGCCATTAGCGGTCCCTTTCCTTGACATAGCGGGCGACGGCACGAAGCAACTCGGCCTCCTCGCCATGCTGGTGGAGATGTTCGATGGCCTGGCCGACGAGCATGGCGCACTGCTGGCGCGCCCGCTCCTCGCCGAGCAGCGAGACGAAGGTCGCCTTCCCGGCCTCGCGGTCCTTGCGAAGGCGCTTGCCGGCCGCTTCCTCGTCGCCGGCATGATCGAGGAGGTCGTCGGCAATCTGGAAGGCAAGGCCGATGTCGCGCGCAAATCCGCGATAGGGGGTTCGCCCGTCCGCCGGGATCCGCGCCATGATGCATGCCGCCTCGATTGCAAACTCGATGAGCGCGCCCGTCTTCAGCTGCTGGAGCCTGGTGATCGAACCGATGTCGAGGTGCTGGCCCTCCGCGACCAGGTCGAGCATCTGGCCGCCGGCCATGCCATGCGGCCCCGACGCACGGGCCAGCTCGAGGACGAGCTCGGAGCGGACAAAGGGGTCCGAATGCGTGTCGGCGTCGGAAATAATCTCGAAGGCGAGATCGTGAAAACAGTCGCCCGCGAGGACCGCCGTCGATTCGTCAAACGCGCGGTGGACGGTCGGCTTGCCGCGGCGCATGTCGTCATCGTCCATGCAGGGCAGGTCGTCGTGGATGAGCGAATAGACGTGTATTGCCTCGATCGCGGCGCCCGCCCGGATCAACCGGTCGTCGGAAAGCCCGAACAGCCTGCCGGTCGCCACGGTAAGGAGAGGCCTGATCCGCTTGCCACCGCCCAAGCCGGCATGGCGCATGGCCTCGAACAACCGGTCGCGCCCGTCGCCCGGCCCGACCAGGTAGCGCGAGAAGACCGCTTCGACCTTTGCCGCGATGCGGCCCGCCTCGAGCTGTAGCTCGGCGTTGCTCACGCCCTTCTCAAGGAGCATCGAAGGGCTTCGTGCCCTGCGGCGTGCCGTCCGGGCCAAGCGAAATCTGTTCGATCCGGGCCTGGGCTGCCTTGAGTCGCGCTTCGCAATGCCGCTTCAGCCGGTCGCCGCGCTGGTAGAGCTCGATGGACTCGTCGAGCGGCGCCTGTCCCTGCTCGAGGTTCCGCACGATCTGCTCGAGTTCGGCCAGTGCCGCCTCGAAGCTCATGCTCTCGATGTCGTTCGCTTCCATCGCTCGACCTTGGTCGCTGGCCAGCATCAAATCAACGCTTGAACGGGTCCTTGATGCCGGGGAGGATCTCGTCGTCCGCCGGGGCGCCCTCGAGATCGATGTCCGCCGCGGCGAGCGCGGCCTCGGCCTCGCGGGCATGCTGGTCGCGCTCGGCGCGCAGCTGCTCGATCAACGCCTCGCGGTCGCTTGCGAGCCGCTCGTCGACCGGGGCGGAAGTCCCGGCCGCCTTCTGGGCCTTGGCAACAGCGGCGTCGAGCTCGCGCTGGGTGGTGAGGCCAAGCGTCACCGGGTCCTTGGGCTGGATATTGGCCATGTTCCAGTGGGTCCGCTCGCGGATCGCCGCAATCGTCGTCCGGGTGGTGCCGATCAGCTTGGAAATCTGGCCGTCCGACACCTCGGGGTGGTTGCGGATGATCCAGGCGATGCCGTCGGGCTTGTCCTGCCGCTTGCTGACGGGGGTGTAGCGCGGACCCTGGCTTCGG
>CAZQLI010000087.1:0-8105 GCA_964594145.1 uncultured Sphingomonas sp.
GGCCCTGATCCTGGTTGGGGCGGGCGGCTTTGCCTATGAGGAGGCAGCGGAGATCTGCGGCTGCGCGGTCGGGACCATCAAGAGCAGGGTGGCACGCGGAAGGGTAGCGCTCGAGGCGCTGCTTACCGGCGGCAAGCTTCCTTCACGGCGCCAGCACAAGACCGACCCCGACAAGTCGGCGCTCCAGGAAATCATGGGCGAAGTGGACGACCTCAGCCGCGACCGCGGCTAAGGTCTAGGCGAGCTTGCGAAGCAGTTCCTCGAACTGGCGATCGCCGTCGCTGGCCGGAAGCGTGAAGGCACGGCGCAGAGCAGCCGAAAGGCCGGCCTGGGAGGGCGGCAAATCATCGGTTAGGCTCTTCGAGCGGCTCATCGCAACTTCCGTCCGCAAAAAAGACTGGTCGAATTCCATCGCCTGACAAATGCTTGAAAAGCTAAGCGGTTTCCCATTTTGTCGAATTCGGCCATGAACTGTCTCATGTCGGTGACAGTGGAAACAGGGGCGAGGCGCTCGGCGCTTGAGCGGGCCGAGGCCCATTCTCCCTTTCTCCGCGTCGCCGCTGCGACCTTCCCGAGAATCGCCGAAATCTTTCTCGACGAGGGGGGCGATGCCGCCGTCCGGGAGGCGCTTTCCATCGAGGCGGAAACAGTCAGCGAGAAGCTGAGACGGCAGCGGCACGCCCTCGCGCTCGCGGTCGCCCTGGCTGACCTCAGCGGTGAGAAACCCCTTGAATGGGTGACCGCCCATCTCTCCGACTTTGCCGACCGGGCGATGGACGAGGCGCTTCGGCTCGCCATGCTCGAACGCGTGCCCGACCAGGAGCCGGCGGGCCTCTCGATCGTCGCGCTCGGCAAGCTTGGCAGCAGGGAGCTCAACTATTCCTCCGATGTGGATCTCATTCTCCTGTTCGATCCCAGGACCATGCCCCGTCGCCCGCGCGACGAGCCTGGAGAAGCGGCGGTGCGCTATGGCCGGCGCTTTATCGAGCTCATGCAGCAGCGGACCCACGACGGCTATGTCGCGAGGGTCGACATGCGCCTCCGGCCTTCGCCCGAGGTCACGCCCATCGTCCTGCCGGCAGAAGCGGCCATCAGCTATTACGAGAGTTCGGCCCTTGCGTGGGAGCGGGCTGCCTTCATCCGGGCGCGCGCGGCCGCTGGCGACCTTGATCTTGGAAAGTCGTTTCTGAGGGAGATCCGGCCGTTTGTCTGGAGGCGGGCGCTCGACTTCGGGGCGATCCAGGAGATCCGCGACATCTCGCTTCGGATCCGCGACCATTATGCGCAGGGACAGGCCTTTGGCCCCGGCTATGACCTGAAACGAGGCCGCGGCGGAATCCGCGAGGCGGAATTCTTCACCCAGGTCCAGCAGCTTGTCCACGGCGGCCGCGAGCCGGAGCTGCGTTCGCCGGCGACGCTCGATGCGCTGGTTGCGCTGGCAGGGGCGGGAAGGCTCGACGAGGAAACAGCCTCCGAGATTGCCGGCGCCTATCGCGAACTTCGCACTGCCGAGCACCGCGTCCAGATGGTCGACGATCGACAGGAGCACCGGCTGCCAGCCGACCGGGCAGCGCTCGACAGCGTCGCCAGGCTCGCCGGATATGACGACACTGCCGGCTATCTCGCGATGCTCTCGCCGCA
The DNA here is from genome assembly GCA_964594145.1 of uncultured Sphingomonas sp. Taxonomy (GTDB): domain Bacteria; phylum Pseudomonadota; class Alphaproteobacteria; order Sphingomonadales; family Sphingomonadaceae; genus Sphingomicrobium. The sequence continues at coordinate 1,642 of CAZQLI010000087.1, forward strand.
TGTCGACGCGGTCGGGCGGCATTTCGACGGGCTCGTATCCGAGCGCGAGGAGCGGCTTTCCAACGATCCCGACATCCTCCGCTCCGAGCTTGCCGACATGGGGTTTGGCGATGTCGAGGAAGCCTCTCGCCGGATTGCCGACTGGCGCTCCGGCCGGCCTCGCTCGTTGCGTTCCCCGGCAGCCCGGGCTGCCTTCGAGGCGATGCTTCCAACGCTCCTTCGGGCAGTGGCAGCCGGCCCGGACCCGATCCGTTCGCTGAACCGCTTCGGGGACGTCATCGACAGGCTGTCGAGCGGGGTCAATCTTTACCGGCTGCTCGAGGCCCGGCCGCGCCTTGCCGAACTGCTCGCGCTCATTCTTGCCCACGCCGAGCCGCTGGCCGAGCAGCTCGGACGCCGACCGACGCTGCTCGACGGACTCATCGACGATTCGAGCTTTGCCCAGCCGCCCGATGCACCGACACTTGCCCGCCGCTTCCTCGAGGCAGGCGAAGGCGAGCCATTCGATATCGCCCTCGACCGGCTTCGGCGGATGGTCGGCGAACGGCGCTTCGCACTCGGCGTGCAGCTGCTCGCCGCCCATCGGGACCCGATCATCATCGCCGAAGGATACAGCGACCTCGCCGAGGCGGCGATCATCGCGCTTTCCGGGCTCGTCACCCGGGAATTTGCAGCGACCCATGGCACCGTCGGCGGCGGTGAGCTGGTGGTGCTCGGCCTTGGCCGGCTCGGCGGCCGCGCGCTCACCCATGCAAGCGACCTCGACCTCATCTACCTCTTCGACGCTCCTCCTGGCGCCCAGTCCGATGGCGCCAAGTCGCTTCCTGCAACCGATTATTACAACCGGCTTGCAAGCCGGATCGGCGCCGCCCTTGGGACCCCGACGGCAGCGGGACCGCTTTATGACGTCGATACGAGACTGCGACCGCAAGGCGCCCAGGGCATGCTTGCGGTAAGCCTCGCTGCGTTCGAGGAATATCAGCGGCGGGAGGCCTGGACGTGGGAGCATATGGCGCTCTGCCGCGCCCGGCCGCTGACCGGGTCCGAGGCTGCGCGGCATAAGGTCGGCGACCTCATCCGCTCGATCCTGGAGGCGCCGGTCGACCCGGCACAGATCCGCGCCGACGCTGCTTCGATGCGCGAGGAGATGGCCCGCCACAAGCCGCCGGCAGGGCCGCTCGACATCAAGCTTGGTCCTGGCGGGCTGGTCGACCTCGAATTTTGCGTCCACACACTGCAGCTGACCACTCATGTCGGTCTCGATCCCCGGCTCGAAGTGGCGCTTCGTGCGCTCGTTTCGGAGGGATTGATCGACGAGGAAGCCGACCCGGACCTGAGGCTTCTGAGCCGTATGCTTGTCGTGCTGAGGCTCGTCGGAAGCCGGGGCATGGAACCGGCCGAGCAGAGCCAGCGTCTGGTGGCCAGCCTGTGCGGCTTTGAGAGCTGGTCCGACCTGCTTGCGGCCTGCAGCCGGGCAAGGCAGAGGATCGCTGACCGCTGGGAAAAGATAAGAGGGGAATGAAGAATGCTGAATGAAGGCGATCGGGTGCCACAGCTGGAGACGACGCTGAGCGACGGCAGCGTGCTGGACCTTTCCAATCCCAAAAAGCCCCTGGTCCTTTATTTCTACCCCAAGGATGACACGTCGGGCTGCACGAAAGAGGCCCAGGACTTCACGCAGCTCGCCGGGGATTTTGAGAAGGCGGGCGTGAAGGTCGTCGGCCTGTCACGCGACCCGATGAAGAAGCACGAGAAGTTCATCTCCAAATATGAGCTGAAAGTCCCGCTTGCCTCTGACGAGGATGGCCGGATCAGCGATGCGTTTGGCACCTGGGTCGAAAAATCCATGTACGGACGCAAATATATGGGAATGGAACGGGCGACCTACCTGATCGGCGTCGATGGCAAGGTCCTGAAGGCCTGGAGGAAGGTGACGGTCCCGGGCCATGCCGCCGAGGTGCTGAAGGCGGCCACGGCGGCATGATGAGCGGGCTCGGCCTCCAGCATTTTGACCTTGCGCCCCATGCGGCTGCGCTCCTTATCGCCTATCTGCTTGCATTGCCGATTGGCTGGAACCGGGAAAAGGCCGAGCGAACCGCCGGCCTTCGGACATTCCCGCTGGTCGCGGTCGCGAGCTGCGGCTTCGTCCAGGCCGCCGAGACCATGGCCTGGGGCAGCCCGGAAGCCCTCGCCCGGATCATCGAGGGATCGATCGTCGGCATGGGGTTTATCGGGGGCGGCGCGATCCTGCGGGAGGGCCATAGCGTCACCGGGACTGCAACGGCAGCCAGCCTCTGGGTAACCGGAGCGGTTGGCGTCGCGGTTGGCGTCGGAAGCGTCGATGTGGCCATCATGCTTGCGCTGCTGACCTTTCTCACGCTTTCGGTTCTCTCGCCCCTGAAACCCCGCAGCCGCGGAGACGAGGAGCTTTCTGAAGCCGGCCAGTCCGGCGGGCCAGTGCAACCGCCAGGCGACGGCTAGGAGGCCCGGCGGGTTCCCGGCTCCGCTCCCGCGCGCGCCGCTTCGTCCACGACTGCCATCATCTGGCGCCGGTGAAGCGCTGCCAGTTCGCGGTGAATCCGGGCGACGGCGGGATCCGACGCTTCCTCGGCCTGGCGAAGTTCATCTTCGGCCCGGCTTTCGTGGTAGCTCCGGTTCGAGTTACGCGACATCAAGCTTCCAAAACCATGTTGCGGAACATCGATGTATCGTGAAGCCGCCGCCGGAAAACTCACTTATGTGAAGGCACCCGAGGGAGAGACCGGGTCGGACAGCGGGATTTCCGCAACGTAGGAAAGACCGTCGGGAAGGAACTGGATGCTGGTCCTTGCATCGAGCTCATAGCTCAGAACCCGGTCGAGCAGCTCGGTACCAAATCCGCTCCTCCCCGGCGGCTCGATCGTTCGCCCGGTGACCCGCTCGCGCCAGGTGAAGTGCAGCATCTGCGGAGATCCCTCGCCGACCAGGGACCAGCTGACCTCGATGTGATCGCCTGCGCCTGCAAGCGCGCCGTGCTTGACGGCGTTGCTTGCAAGCTCGTGGACGGCAAGGCCGATCGTCTCGGCCTGCCTCGCGTTCAACCTCACCCTCGGGCCGCCTATCAGCATGTGCTCGTCGTCGCCCGCGGCATGGGCGAGCAGCTCGTCGCGGATGATGAGCTCGAGGTCGACTCCACCTTCCGGGTCCCTCGTGACATAGGCCTGGGTCCGGGCGAATGCGCCCAGCCTCCCGTCGAGATGCTGCTGGAATTCCTCGAAGTTGGCCGAGGTGGCACCGGTTCGCCTGACGATCGAGCGAATGACGGCAAGCGTGTTGCGGACGCGGTGCTGGAGCTCGGCGAGAAGCGTCTCCTGCCTCCGCTTTTCGCGCCGCAGCAATATCTCCGACTTGGTCCGCTCGGCCGCGGTGAAGGTGCGATCGGCGACATCGCTGAGCAGCTGGACGTCACCTGCCGACCAGCTCCTGGGTTCATGGTGCTGCACACCCAGATGGAGCAGCTCGAGCCCGCTTCGGCGAAGCGGGATGGCCAGCATCGAGCGCGTCCCGCCGGCAAGCAGGTCCGCCCTGGTCGGTTCATCGATCCTTGGATCGGTTGCGACGTCGGCAACGTCAACGGGCCGGCCCTCCCGCAACTGCTCCAGGACCCAGCCGTCCAGCTTCACAGGTGCATCGGGACCGACAGCCAGTTCCTCGTCGCGCCGCACGTGCCGGGCCTTCCTGGTCCCGATGCGCGAGCCGATCTCCCCCTCGATGTCGCCATAGCTGATCCGGTCGACCCCGAGACGTTCGCCAAGCAGGCACGAGGCGGTTTCCATGATCTCCGCTTCGCTCGTAAGCGTGGAGATTGCATCGTTCAGCTTGAGCAGAAAGGCCTTGCGCTCCTCGCTTTCACGAAGGGCTTCCTCGGCGCGCCTGCGCCGGGTCACGTTCGTGAACAGGACGGCCACGCGGGCACGGTCGCGGTCGAGGCGGAAGATGTTGAGGTCGAAGGTCCTCGCGAGGCTGCTATCGGTCTCCTGGATCCTCACCGGCCGCCCGCTGTCCACGACTTCGCCATATAGCTGGCTCCAGCGGGGGTTTGGGCCGCCCAGCACTTCGCTCGCGGTCTTTCCAACCGGGTCGGCCATCCCGGAATGGACCATGAAAGCCGGATTGACCTCGACGAACCGGAAATCCGACCACTGGCCATGCTCGTCCTTCAGCACCTCGACGACTGCGTAGGCCTCGTCCATCGACTCGAACAGGGACTGGTATTTCCGCTGGCTCTCGTGAAGCGACTTCAGTGCTTCCCGGCTGTCGAACGGGAGATTTGCCCGCGCGGCGTCGTGGGCAAGAAGCATCGACGCCACGGCGCGCAGCGACCTAGTGAATCCAGGCGAAGGCTCGGCTGGCAGCAAGGGGTCCTTGTACAGGAACAGGACGAGACCTCCGACGCCCCCGGCCTGGTCGTGGACCGGGATCGACCAGGCGGCGCGATGCCCTGTCCTTCTCGCCAACTCGAGGAGCGGATCGCCATCCGCTTCGCTTCCCTCGTCCGTGATGATGATGAAATTGCCCGGACCGCACTCCTCGCCGCCGCCGGGTACCGCCCGGGCAAGCGAGGGAAGGGTCCGGTCAGGCGGGACGGCGGCGATGGCTTCCAGCGCCATGTCCGGTCCCGGCGCAATGTAGATGGCCGACTGGCTCGCTTCCTCCACCTGCCCCATGGCGCCTTTGAGCAGGATCTCGAGGCAGTTCTCCAGGGGTTCACCGGCGACCGAGCGCCTCAGCGCCTCTCCCTGGGCGTCCAGCCATTGATCGCCGCCTGGCGGACCGCTTGCGGCTGCGCTCTTGCCCGGGGGCGCCTGGCCTGGAGCCGGTTTACTCATTGGCGCCGAGGTGGGCTCCTTCCTGGCCAAGGTGCAGGTAATTATCGTTGAACATGGCCATGCGCTTCAGTGCTTCCATGTCCGGCACATGGACTTCGCGTCCCTTCCACTCGATCAGCCGCTGCGATCTCAGCTCCTGGAGGGTTCGATTGACGTGCACCGGGGTAATGCCGGTTGCTTCGGAGAGGTCGATCTGGGTGATCGGGATGTTGCAGCGGCCTTCCCGGCACAGCCCGGCGGCCCCGAGGCGCACGAACAGCTCGCAGATGAGATGGGCGATCCGCTCCGTGGCCGAGCGCTGGCCGAGGTTGACCGTCCATTCGCGCTGGATTGCAAGCTGTACGAGCATGTCCCACAGCAAAGCCTGGTTTAGCCGCGGGTTTTTCCTCGCCATGTCCTCGATAAACTCGCCTGGCACCTGGGCGATGGTGACCGGCGTCAGCGATGCGACCGTGTGGTCCAGCTCCCTCAGAACGAAGATGTTGAGATCGCAGATGTCGCCCGGAATGAGGAAGGCGAAGATCTGCCGACGGCCATCCTCGAGCATCTTGTGGCGGATCGCCCAGCCATCGACGATGATGTTGACGGAGCCGGGCCGCTCGCCTTCGCGCATGATATCGCGGCGCGGCGCGATCGAATGGAGATTGGTTGTTGCCATTGCTGCGAGGGTCGCGCGGTCATCGGCCGAGAGGCGGGTGTAATGTCCGAGCTTGGTCGTCAGGTGATCAGCCATGGTGACTTACGCCCTATGCAACTGCCGGGTGAAACCCGGATGCGAACCCGGTGGTTACGGCTTGACCTATGTTATAATTGTTTCGGCTGATCGAGCATAGGATCATCTTGTGGCGGGATTGGAGTGGAAAAATGCCATTGAGCGGCCGCAAGATACTGGTTGTCGAGGATGAATATCTGATCGCCGACGATCTTGCAGCGCTGCTTCGCCAGGCCGGGGCAGAGGTTATTGGCCCGGCGGCAAGCCTTCCAAAGGCCATGCGGCTGGCAAGTGATACACAGCAGTTCGATGCCGCGGTGCTCGACATCAATCTTCGTGGGGTCAACGTGTTCCCGCTTGCCGACGAGCTTAGGGCAAGGGGCATCCCGATGCTGTTCATGACCGGCTATGGAGAAAATAACGTGCCGGCAGATTATTGCGCGATCGCCCGCTGCGAGAAGCCGACCGGCGCCGCGAAAGTGGTCGAGGAGCTCGAGTTGCTCCTGCCCAGGGAGCCCGCCAACGCTTGATCGGCTTGCGGTTGGCCGCGTCAGAGTGCTAGCGGCGCTTAGATCCAACTTCCAATCCGGGAACTGCTCGTGGCCGAATTCACCCTGCCCAAGAACAGCAAGATCAAGAAGGGGCGCTCGCATGAGCCGGAAGGCGGCCAGCGGCTGAAGACGTTCAAGATCTACCGCTATGACCCGGACACGGGCGAAAACCCGCGCTACGACAAATATACGATCGACCTCGACAAGTGCGGCCCGATGGTCCTCGACGCGATCATCAAGATCAAGAACGAGATCGACCCGACGCTGACTTTTCGCCGTTCGTGCCGCGAGGGAATCTGCGGCAGCTGCGCGATGAACATGGACGGCAAGAAC
>CAZQLI010000088.1:0-8014 GCA_964594145.1 uncultured Sphingomonas sp.
TATCCGGATTTTCCAGCCTATGCGATCGGTCGTGCCTGCGGTTTCGCCGCAGTGGAATGGTCGCGTGCGATCATCGCTGCGATATTGGCTGCCTTTTCCCGAAGATCGGGCACGGCGATGATTTCCCAATACCGCCCACGGGTAATCGGCCCGATGGCATAGGCGTGATCAGCCCCGGAAATCCGGTCGCTGGAATCAATTTCAATTCCAAGTCCAAGAGCGTCAGGCCGGACAAGCCCGCCCGCGTGCATTTGCGCGATCAGCCGGTCACCCTGGTCCCGCAATCCATGGCTCGGACCCGTGCAGTTGAGCACCAGGCCGGCCTCCACCTCGACCATCGCGCCGGTTCCTCTCGCCGTGACGGACAATGCGTAGCGGTCCTCAACAGCCCTGCTGGAAGTCAGCCTCCCGGCCATCACCTGGAGCCGCCCCTCGTCCATCATGCGCCGGACCCGATCATGGACTTGCGTCGCGATACGGTGCCGGTGGACTTCCCACCAGATCCGGGCATGGCGAAGGAAGCGTCGCTGCTCGTCCGGTGCCATAAGCTGCCACAGTTGCTGGCTCAGCGGCCGAAGGCAGTCCACCGCGGCTCGCCAGTCGCCTTCCTTTTCGGATCGACTGCGGAGCCAGCGGCAGAGCGACGTTACCGTAAGCGGAAGATCGGCAAGTGCAGGCGGTGGGAGCCCGCAAGCCCTCGGCGCCGCATGTGACCGGGGCAAAAGCCCCCTGCGCGACACCGCCGTCACCTGGCCATGATGGCCTGCTGCGTCCAGCCACAGCACCGCATCGACCATCGTAAGGCCCGTGCCGGCAATGAGAACGGGCTCGTTGCCTTGTGCGGCGCGAGCGAGGCGTGCCGCGCCGGCGGGGCTCCACAACTTGTCGACGAGATCTTCGGGCCGGATTGAATGAAACGCCGCCAGTGACCCCGGTGCGCCATTGCCGGTCGCAAGCACCAGGGTCGGGGCAGCGAGGATCGATCCGTCTTCAAGCTCGACGCTCCATCCCGCTTCCTGCCTGCTGGCTTTCGTGGCGTTTCCCGCGACACGGTTAACGAGCCCGGTAGCGAGGGCCTTCCGGAAGATGGCGTCGAGATAGTCTCCATAGTCGCTGCGGCGAGCGAAAATGTCCGGTGTGCCGCCGCCGCGGGCAATGTGATTGACGAAATCATCCGGTCGGTCGGGAAAGGCGCTCATGTTCGACGCGCGCACGTTGAGCAGGTGATCGGGCAGGGTCGTGGAATAGGCGAGGCCGCGTGCGGGTCGCTCGCCGCAGTCAATGACCGTCGCTGGAATGCCAAGAACGGCCAGATGGACGGCCACCATGGTCCCCGAAAAGCCGCCGCCCACGATGACGACGCCAGGCAAACCAACCGTTGGGCAATCGTTACCGTGGTCCATTCCTGCTCCTTCGACCGCGTGCCTGGCGCAATTGAAGCGTGCCGGCGAGCGCTGCTCGTAATCGAGGCATGGAAAGGATCAACAGGAATGTGGCTTCGGGGGCAGCTACCTGGGCAATCACAAATTGATGTGCGCCGAGGGCTTCCGGAAAATGCACCGCGGCTGCGGTTGGAGGGTATTCCCGGGGATGGATCCGCCATTGCCGTCACGTTTTGCGCCCATGGCCTCTGCCGATGATTTTCTGATGATTTGCTGACGGCCCGTTCAACGGCGCTACTTGCGCAGATAGCAAGCTTGACTGACGAAGATTTGAATAGGCACAGTCTTCTGGCTGTTCCCGCTCTGATTGGCGGCGGTTGGCAGCCAGCAAGACCCGCTCGAGGGGCAACAAATGGTGGATCTGCTCTGCTTAGCCCTGCTCGCCGGTCAGGCTTCCGCTCCCGGTCCTCCGTCAGAGCCAACCGACGAGATCGTCGTCACTGGCGAACGTATTCCAAGGACGCTTCGCGACACGGCGTCGAGCGTTGCCGTCATTACCGAAACGCAGATAGAAGCCAGCGCCGCCGACCGCATCGAACAGCTGCTCGAGATGGTGCCCAACGTACAGCTCGGCTCGGGCGGCGAGGGACCCGCGATCCGGGGTCAGGACACGACGGGCGTCTTGCGTGACTTGCCCGGTTTTCTCGGCGGCAGCCGTCCGAGGACGACGCTCCAGGTCGACGGCCGGGCTGTCAGCTTCAGCGAGTTCGTGTTCGGCATTGCGCCACTGTGGGACATTGAGCGCGTCGAGATATTCCGGACACCGCAGACCACGGCCCAGGGCCAGAACTCGATCGCGGGTGCAATCTTCATCCACAGCAAGGACCCCGGCTATCGCTGGGAGGGACGCGGCCGCCTTCTGGTCGGCAACTATCATGTGCGGCAGGCCTCGGCAGTTCTGTCGGGTCCAATTATCGATTCCCAGCTCGCCTTTCGGGCGGCAGTGGATATTCGCCGCGGCCGACCCTCGAGCAAGATCATCGACATCACGCGAGGCGCCGACCCGAACAATGACGATTACAGCCTCGCGCGCTTCAAGCTTCTGGCAGAGCCGGGATTCTGGCCGGACAGCAGGGTCGAGTTCAGCTACGTCCACAGCGAATCCCTGTCTCCGCAGATCGAGGGCATCCGCCCCCCGTTTCGCGAGCGGCGCGACCCGGTCGACCGCTACGGGACGTTCGGCACCGATATCGATTCCCTTACCGCGATTGCCGACTACCGCCTGACCGACAACCTCAAGGCATCAACTACGCTCAGTTACGGGTCATCCTACGCGCGTCGCTATGCGGTTCCCCGATTTGGCGAAACCAGGACCCGGTTCCATGATCATTCCGCCGAGACGGTAATAGACTGGAGCGCCGGCGGAGGGGCGCGCATCGTCGCTGGCATTTCCCATCTCGCAAGCCAGTTCGACCAGCATATCGACCTTTCGCTTGGCCCAGGCATCGGCCAGTTCGATGACAAGCAATCCAGCATTGGCGTGTTCGGCGACGCCAGCTTCGAAATCCTGCCCGGTACCACGGTAGACTTTGGCCTGAGGTACCAGCGTGATCGCCAGAAGCGGGCGGGCACGATCGGCCAGGCAGGACTTGAACTGGCGCTGGACTATGACCGGACCTTCTCGAGCTGGCTGCCAAAGCTTTCCATCGCCCATGATTTTGGGGAAGCCACCCGAGCGGGGGTCCTTGTCCAGCGCGCATACAACCCGGGCGGGACAACATTACGCTTTGATACCGGCCTCCCCGAGGAGTTCGGAGCTGAGCGGCTCTGGAATTATGAGGCCTTCCTGCGCACGAGGCCTGTTCCATCGATGCAATTGGCGGCCAATATTTTCTATACCGACATTCGTGATTCCCAGCGCGCCAGAAGCATTGCTTTCACTCCCCCCGGGAGCCCCGGGCCGATCACATTTGCATCAATTGCCAACGAGCCCAGGGCGCGCACATACGGGCTCGAACTGACCGCGGACTGGGAAGCGAGCGAACGCCTCACGGGACGCCTCGCCATCGGCCTTCTCGATACGAAGATCACAAGGACCGAGAACCCCGAAAGTCCGACGCTCGGAAAGGAGTTCCAGCGATCGCCGAGGTTCACCGCGGCGGCTATGCTTGACTGGAACCCGGTCGACGCGCTTCGAGTGTCCGCGCAGATGCGCCACAACAGCCGATACTATGGCGATGATTTTGAAACGCCCCAGTTCCATATTGGCCGAGCAACAATTTTCAATGCCCGGGCGGCCTGGACGAGGGGGCGTTTCACCTTCTTCGGCTATGTCCATAACCTGTTCGACGAGTTCGCGCTCCGGTCGCAAAACACCGCCACCCTCGCGACCGCGGTCGATCCGCGCGAGTTCGGTGCAGGCATCGAGCGCCGCTTCTAGGGAGTCCCGATGCGATAATCCGGGCGGATCCCGCGCGACGTCCAGTAATCGGTCAGGCCGATCCCGTCGCACAGCGTTTTGAAACGGGGATCAGCACGCAGCGGTGCGAGTGGCGGCGTGAACAGCCATGGCGCAAATATCCAGGCCGTGCTTTTTACGGGCTGCCCTGGCCGGGCCGTTTCAGCGTCGCCCGTCGGGTTGAACAACAGCACCGCGTTCGCGATCTCAAATGCCGCGTCGATCTCGCCAAGCGCAGCCAGCGCCATGATTGCCTGGGATGACAGCCCGAGATGCTGCTTGGCAGCGTCCAGGTTGGCCGAAAGAGCGGCTGCCACCTTCGCCGGCGAACGATCTTCAAGCGCGGCCAGGTTCACGCGCCACAAGGCGATTTGCGCTGGCCCATATTCCTGGGGCGCGGTCCCCTTGCCATCGAGCATGGCGCGCGCTGCTCGTTCCCGTCCCGTGAAGGCAAGAATGATGAACCGTGCGAACCTCACCCAGCGATGCTTTGGCCAATATTGCATCGCCCTGTCGATGACCCGGTCGGCTTCAGCGTGCCGGCCGAGGATCCAGAGCAATTGCGCGCGGGGGTAATTATTGGTTGCCGCGAGCGGCTTCAATGCAATGGCCCGTTCAACCAGCGCCATCGCTTCCCGGCTTCGTCCGGAGGACTGGAGCAAATTCCACAGATGACGCATTGCATAGATATTGTCCGGGTCCCGCGCGATGACTGCCCGGAGCCGGTCCTCGTTGGCAGCGAGGTCGAGTGTCGATCGCTCCAGAAGGATCTGCGCAAGTTGCGTGTTCGGATCGCCCGGTGCCGATTCAAGCGCAGCGCGAACGGCCCTCTCGGATTCCTCCACTGCGGCGCCTGGTCGCCCGACACTGCGATCATCGATACGAGTGGCAAGCGAATATGCGTAAAGCCCGAGCGCCCTGGCATCATTCGGCCGGACATCCATCGCCCGCCTGAAATGCGGCGCCGCAGCGTCGGTTAAGTCACCATAGTCCAGCACGGCCACGCCCGCAGCCATTTGCTCTGAATATTCGCGCGCCCTTCGATCTTCCCTAAGCCATAGGCCGGCTCCCGCGGCACCGGCCAGGACCAGGGCGCCGCCGACCACCGCCGTTCGTCTCGACACCCGGTCGGCACGAGCCGGAGTAGTGACGCTGCCCCCTTCGGACATGCTGGCATCGCCGAGCAGGCGGTAACCGGTACGCGGGATGGTCTCCACCTCGAACGAGCCAGGCGCAACCTCGGCGAGATGTTTTCGGACCTTCGCCACCGCGCGGTTCAGGCTGTCGTCGCCGACCATCACGCCGCCCCAAACCTGGTCGAACAGGTCGGCTCTGGTCACGACCTGGCCCTCGCCCTCGGCAAGGATGAGGAAGACCTGCATGATAACGGGTTCGAGGTTGGCCCTGCCCTCCGGGCCCTCGATGAGCCGCCGGGCCGGGCTGATCGACAAGGGCCCCAGCGCAAAATCGGGGCGGTGTGCCAGGTCGGACAGCCTCAACAAACCCGTGCCTCCCCCGAGCGCCATCGGCAAATGATCAGGAAATCATCGCCAAAGCTTCATCGCATAAACGCCGCCCCGATTCCATGACTGACGGCGATTTCAGCATGGGAGGGTCCGATGCGCAGCGTCCAGCTTATGTCGATTGCACTCGCGGCCTGCTGCGTTGCGGCCTGCGGTGGAAGTGGCGGTGGTTCAGGGCCGAGCTCGACACCGCCTCCGCCGCCTCCGCCTCCTCCGCCGCCGCCTCCGCAATCGGCTTCGGTGACGATCTTCCCGGATCCCGCCGCGGGCGAATTCGAAGTGGTCGGAGTCTCGATTGCAGGCAAGGGAGGCAATCTCGACACTTACGCCAGCGCCAATGACAGGTTCGGCACGGTTTCGAGGGCCGATGCCGATCAGCCGGACATACGCTACACCCAGGGCGGCTTTTATGAAATCCGGATGCCCGGCGGCGACTGGAGCCGGCTGGTTCATTATGGCGGACTGGTCGATCCGACCGCCGACAATAATTATTTCCAGCCGGCCGATGTCGCGACCAACCACGGCTATCTCGTCATTGCCAATGCCGCGAAGTGGAACGGATATGATTATTCGGAGATAGGCTTCTGGGGATCGGAAGCTGCCGGTCGTTATGGCGCGATAGCGTTCGGAGTCCCGACGGCTTCCGGCGATGTCCCGGTGAGCGGCACCGCCACTTTTGAAGGCCTCGTCAAGGGAACGGCCGACGTCATGCAGGCCGACCTTCTTTATGGTGGCTATGTTCCGCTTTCGGTCGACGGGACCGTCACGCTTAGCTTTGATTTTGGAGCTGGCACCCTTTCAGGAGCAATGAAGCTCTACGGCCCGGACGGGATGAACCCGTTCGAGATAGGCAGATTCGTCTTCAGGGACACCGTCTATTCCAGCGGTAGCGCGAGCTACTCCGGCAAGTTCGAGACCGGCGCCGCCGGCGACAATTTCTTCCTTGGCCGCTTCACCGGCCCAAACGCCGAGGAGACGATCGGCGCCTGGGCCCTGCCTTTCATCTTCACCAACGGCGGCGAATTCGTGCCAGCGGACGGTCAACCCCACCAGGCATTCGGCGCCTGGATCGCCCGGCGCCCGTGATGCGGGCCCCTCAACCAGGAAGGGTAGGAACCATGTTTCGCACAGCATTTCGTCGTATCGTTGCGGCAGCGGCCGCCTGCAGTCTCGCTGCCTGTGGAGGCGGATCCGGGGGCAGCGGGGCGGGGCTTGGCTCGACCCCGCCACCCCCGCCACCACCGCCACCTCCTCCGGCCTCGCCATTCGGCGTCACCGCCGACACCAGCTTCGCCACCCTCGGCGAAGAGGTGGAGTTCCGATGGATCGAATCCGCCAGGACCTATGAAATCAGGTTTCCAGGCAAAGACTGGGAACGTCTGGGATCAGGATATTCGACCGCCAACTATGAGAGCCATGAGCCGGCTTCGGGGGCATATCTGATCTCGTGGAGCAAGAACCTGGATTTCCAATATACCAATCTCGCTTCCCACAATGCCAATGGCGTGCTGGTCGGTCAGTTCGCCTATGGCATCCCAACGGCGGCGGGCGACGTCCCGACGACCGGATCGGCCACCTATAGCGCACAATTGCTCGGCGAGGCGGGCTACCTCCTCGGTGGTGACGTCATGATGAACTTCGACTTCGGGAAGGGAACGCTGACGGGCCATATGCATCCGATCCTGCAGGACGCCTGGTTCGCGCACGACCTCGGCCGATACGACTTCACCCAGACCGTCTATTCAGCGGGAAGCACCAGCTTTTCTGGCCGCTTCATCGTTCCCGGTGGCGGCTCGACGGCGGATTCGGGCTTCAGCGGACAGTTTACCGGCCCCGGGGCCGCCGAGGTGATGGCAGCATGGCACGCGCCCTTCGTCGACCCATACTCCCTTCAATGGAGCATGATTTCCGGGTTCTGGATCGGCAAGAAGGACAAATGAGATGCCATGGGTCGCGTCAGCCCTGCTCGCGGTCACCGGAGGTGCGCCAGGAAGCGGGCCTCCAGCCCCGCCCGCGGTTGAACGTGCTTATCTGACGCCAGGACAATTGCTCGACGCGGCCGACCGGGCCCTGGCTGTTGGCGACACGAAATTTGCCGAGCAGGCGCTTCGAGCGCTCGAAACCAATCCCGACGTGATGGTGAGGAGTGAAGCGCGGTTTCGCCTGGCAAGACATCTTGCCCGCAAAGAGCAGCGGCGCGACGCCGCCATGCTGCTCCGCCGGTTGCTCGATGAGCAGCCCGAAGCGCGGGCAGCGCGCCTCGAACTTGCCGGGCTGCTCCAGCAGCTCGGCGACGAAGATGGGGCATTGCGCCAGCTTCGAGCGCTGCGCACGTCCGAGCTTCCGCCCAGCGTGGCCCGCTTCGTCGACCGGCTTACCGCTTCCCTCCAGGCTTCGAGGCCCCTTGGTTTCCAGGTCGAATTCGCACTCGCGCCCAATTCCAACATCAACCGGGCCACCACATCCGACACGCTCGGTACCATCTTTGGCGATTTCGAAATCGATCAGGAGAAGCGATCTGGGATCGGAGCAGCCATTCGGGGCCTCGCCCAGGGTCGGCTGGAAATCTCCAGGGAAGCCCGCCTTGTCGCACGGGCCAGCAGCGAAGCGAAAATCTATGGCAGCCGGCAGTTCAACGATATTGTGGTTGA